>JAFLJZ010000219.1 GCA_022712775.1 Sulfurimonas sp. | reverse complement strand
AGGTCGGGGTGTAGCTCAGTATGGTTAGAGTACCTGGTTTGGGACCAGGGGGCCGAAGGTTCGAGTCCTTTCACCCCGACCACCTTTTATATTTACTTCAATATGGTGAGATTAGCTCAGCTGGTTAGAGTACTGGTTTGTGGTACCGGTGGTCGCGGGTTCGAATCCCGTATCTCACCCCACTATTAAATAAATATAAAACTTTTACACAATGATTAAAAAAACTTAAGAAGCGTTCGTGGCTCAACTGGATAGAGTTTCGGATTTCGGCTCCGAGGGTTATAGGTTCGAATCCTATCGGGCGTACCATTATTTTGAACGACAATATGAGCTAAGCCCATATTATCTACGCTAGCCGCTGTGGCACTAAAGCTTTTACTTCAAAGAAGTAAAGAAATTAAAAACTCAGAAACAAGATGCCTCCTTAGCTCAGCTGGATAGAGCAACGCCCTTCTAAGGCGTAGGCCACACGTTCGAATCGTGTAGGGGGTACCACTACTTTAAAGTAAGATAAAGATTATATGATTATAATTCTGCTCTTATTACACAATCACATGCGGATGTGGTGAAATTGGTATACACGCCAGACTTAGGATCTGGTGCCGCAAGGCGTGGAGGTTCAAGTCCTCTCATCCGCACCACTCACAAAACTCAACTAAACCCCTAAAAAATATAAACAGTCAATCAAAAACTTTAAGCTTTGCCAACTCTAATATCAAGTGCAATTTCCACCTAGCTCATTTCACATTAACCATCCCTTAACATGATTATGAAATAATACCAAACATAAAAGTACTAAAAGGTTAGTAGTGAAAAAAATAATTTTATCAACATTCGCAGTAAGTTGCTTATTTTCCAATATGCTTACGATGGAAGAGAGTATAAATAAAACACTTTTAAAACACCCTGATATAAAATCATTTTCTCTTAAAATAAAACAATCTCAAAAAAGTTATAACACAGCTTATTCAGAGACTCTGCCACAGTTAGATTTTCATGGAGAGTATAACCCTCTACAAACTTTTACGCTTCCTGCAAATGGTTCTTTTAACACAATTGACGACGATGGTTGGGGTGTTGGCATAAGTGTAAAGCAAAAAGTTTGGGATTTTTCTAAAACTTCTTCAAAAGTTAAAGCTTCAAAAATAGATGAGGATATATCTGCACTTTCACTTGAAGAAGTAAAAGTATTTATGGCTTATAAGGTAAAATCACTCTACTTACTTATGGTTGTACAAAAAGAAGCTATAAAAGTTCGAGAAAAAGATTTAGAGGTAAAAAAGGCTTATTATAATCAAGCACAAGCTCTTGTAAAAGAGGGATTAAAAACAGATGCCGATGCAAGTCGTTTTTTATCATCTGTCTATATTGCAAAGGATGATCTAGCAATTGCTGAGGCTTCATATGAAAAACCAAAGACTACTCTATCGCTCTATATTGGTGAGAAAATAGAAAATGATGTCGAGCTAGAGTATGATATTATTAAAAATGAATATAATTTTAATGCATTAGTAGAAAAAAATATTTTAGATAGTAACTATCAGGTAAAAATTGATAATAAAACTATAGAGAAAAACTCCCTTCTTCACAAGTCTGCTAAAGCATCTCATTATGGTTCCATTGATGCATATGCCTCTTACAATTACTTAGATACACTCAATAGTTATGATTCTAAGATTATAGGTATATCTATAAATATTCCTATTTATAGTGGTGGAAAGACTACAGCAGAAGAGCAAAAAACACAAATCTCAACGCAAATAGCCCAAACGCAAAAAGCTTCAAAATTATTAGCTCTAAAAGAGGAAATAGCTACTATCATCATTGATATAAAAAGATATAACAAAACGATAGATGCCAAAAAAGCACAACTAAATACCGCTAATAAAACACACAAGCTTCTAGAAGCTAGATATAAAGAAGGACTTACAACATATATAGAAGTGCTAGATGCTGTATCTCTCGTTTTAAATGCAGAGCTTGGACTTCTTCAAGCATACTATTCAAAAAGCATATCTATTAATAAACTTGTGTATCTTAAAGGAGAAATATAATGAGTAAAATGGTTAAATATTTTATAATTCTACTGCTTGTACTAATGGGAGGATTTATATTTTATAGTAAAATCTACATTCCAAAAACAACCTACAAAACTATTTCACCAACTATTGGAGAGATAGAGGTTAAAGTATTTGGAATTGGTAATGTTGGTGCAAAAAATACATATCTAATCACTGCGCAAACCGGAGGTAAAATAGTAAGTATATTAACGGATGAAGGTCAGTGGGTCAAAAAAGGGGAGCTATTAATTACAATAGATACAGTTGATTTACCTCAACTTATAGATGAGGCTACAATCTCTATAAAAAAAGCAAACTCTGAGTTAATTGCATCTAAAAAAGAAAAAGAGAGTTTAGCAGCTCAAAAAAACCTAGCTTTAGTTACATATAAAAGATATGCAAAGTTAAAAAAACAATCATTTGCATCTCAATCTGAATATGATAAAGCAAAAGCCGACTTGGATGTTATAGAAGCACAAAGTAAAGCAACCCACGCTCATATAAACTCTGCAAAAATAGAGATAGAACGTGCAAAAAAAGCTCTTGATGCTCTTAGTATCAAACTTTCTCGTTATAAGATTTATGCCCCGGTAGATGGATATGTAATAGCCAAAGAAGCTGAAGTATCTCAAAGTATTACTTCTACTCAAAATATACTCAAAATTGTAGACCCAAATAATGTTTGGATTAAAGCTTATGTAGATGAAAAACTCAGTGGAGATATTGCCATTGGTCAAAGTGCGATAATAACTCTTCGCTCACAAAGAGATAAACAATATAATGGAATTATCAAACGAATAGTAGCTCAAACCGATGCTGTAACACAAGAAAAAGAGATCAATATATCTTTTATAAATCTACCTATTCCTTTTTATATAAATGAACAAGCAGAGGTTCTAATTACTACAAAACAGTTCTCTAATCTACTTAAAATACCATCAAATTTACTTGTATATAAAGGTGATGAAGCTGGTGTGTGGATAGAGAAGGAAAATCAAGCACACTATCAAAAAGTACATGTAATCGCTAGAGGAGAAAATGAAGTAGGAGTATCTGGAATTAATCAAAATACAAAACTACTCGTAACTTCTAAAGATAAAAGACCTATTAAAGATGGAATGAGTATTCATTAATGGTTAATTTAGCACAAAAAGACATTTCTCATTCACTTGGTAAGTTCTTAGTAACAGCGATGGGTGTCGGTATGCTACTTGGAATCGTTCTTATTATGATTGGCGTGTATAGAGGAATGGTTGTTGAGGCTAAGGTACTTTTAGGTGATATTGATGCTGATTTATGGGTTGTGCAAGAAAATACACTTGGACCATTTGCTGAAGCTTCAAGAATTCATGAATCATTAAAAACCACTATACGCGTAATAGATGGAGTTGCAGAGGCAGAAGCATTAACTTTTCAAAATATTCAACTTCCTAAACTTCCAAAACCTGTTCGGGTAGTAGCTGTTGGATATGATCCAAATGGAGATATAAACCCTATTAATCCTGATAGGTTAGTAGAAGGTCGAGGTATAAAGCACTCACACTATGAGATAGTCGTTTCTGATAATACTGGATTTATACTCCATGACATCATACACCTTGGAAGAGATGATTATAAAGTAGTAGGTATCACACATGGGAGTGTCTCTTCTGGTGGGGACCCTTTAGTTTATATGAGTTTAAAAGATGCGCAAGTACTACAGTTTTCATATACAAATAATCGAATTAGAAATGATAGAGAACGAGGTATAAAAAGTGGAGACACTCCGATGGTAAATGCTATAGTTGCTAGAGTCAAAACTGGGTACTCCGTAGATAAGGTCGCACAAGATATAAGAAGATTTAAATATAAAAGTGTTTATACAAGAGAGGGACAAAAAGAGATACTTACTAAAAACCTAATTGAAAAATCTGCAAAACAAATTGGTCTTTTTACAGCAATTTTAGTTGTAGTATCAACAATAATTATCGCTCTTATCATCTACACGATGACCTTAGAAAAGATGAAAGAAATAGCGATTTTAAAACTCTTAGGAATACCAAATAGTATGATAATCAAAATGATCGTTCAAGAAACTTTAGTGCTTGGTTTTTTAGCATTTATCTTTGGAAATATATTTTCGCACTTTATATACGATAAATTTCCAAAGAAGGTTGTCTTAGAAGCTCCAGATGCTTTAATGCTTTTTGCTGTAATAATAATAGCTTCTATTTTTGCATCATTTGTTGGTGTAAAAAAAGTTATAAGTGCTGACCCAGCGACAGCAATTGGGGGTTGATATGAATGAACAAAGCATTAAAGTTGAAAACTTAGTAAAAAGATTTGGAGAAGGAGATAATCTTGTTAATGTTATAGATGGTGCATCTTTTAGTATAAACAAGGGTGAATTAGTCGCACTAATCGCGCCAAGTGGTGCGGGGAAAACTACACTCTTGATGATGATAGGTTGTGTTGAAGAGCCAACAAGT
>JAFLJZ010000218.1 GCA_022712775.1 Sulfurimonas sp. | reverse complement strand
TAACATTAACTCTATTATAGAAGCTGTAAAACGCTTTCCGATAGATACACGAAAAAGAGTTATGTTTGAGTACCTCGTTATTAAAAATAAAAATGATGATATCGGCTCTGCAAAAAAACTTGTAAAACTCCTTAGCGACATAAAAGCAAAGGTAAATCTTATCTATTTTAATCCTTACCCTGGAACAACGTACGATAGACCTTCACGAGCTGATATGGTAGCTTTCCAAGAGTATTTGATTAAACATGGCTTATTATGTACTATACGGGATTCTAAGGGTATAGATATAAGCGCTGCTTGTGGTCAATTAAAAGAAAAAATTGAGGGAGAAGATAATGGGATATGTTGAAATAGCTCAGATAGTATTTATAGTTGCTGTGTTTAGTGTTGGACTTATTGGTTTTTATAAAGCTGCAACAAGTGATGATAAGAAAAAATAACTTCTAAAGCTATATTGTAATAGTTTTGAGATAAAATATAAATAGAAAAGTAATCTGCCTTGTTAAAGGCAAGCTTTAGTAGTCTTAGCGGCTTTAGCGAAGACAAAGGGACTTTGTTCCTTTGTTGGAAAACAATGAAGGGTTTCCTTCATTTTATGTAATAAAATAAAGGAATACTCAGATGGCAGAAAAATTAGATGGCGATAGAATCAGAGAAATATATAAACTTTGTAAAGGTCACTTTGGTGATGTTAGATTTGTAGGTATAAAATACCATAACAAAATTGGTTGGATGGCAAAAGCTCAACTTGGTGAAGATTTTGCAAACTTAACTGCTGATGGAAAATCAAGTACAGATGCATTAAGAAATCTAAGAGCACGTGTGAAAAAAATCATAAAAAGATACAATGGAGTTTAACCTCTAAAAAAAGTAAAACGACCAACACACCAGGGAGGTCGTTTATAAATGTAATAATACCTTAGTTTTCTTATAGAAAAATAATCCACAAAATGAAATCAAACTCTTAAAAAAATCAAAAAACAACTACAAAGTTACAAAATTTATGAAAAGTGTGTACTATTCACACAATGTTGTAAAATGTGAATAGTTAGTGACTATTCATCAAATAAATTTTAAAATTCTTTCTTTTTTTAAGTAATATTTAATCTAAAATAGAGCTGAATTTAAATACTTTAAAGTAGCTTAAACTCCTATAAATAGGGCTTTAGATGGATTTGATGTGATATATAATCTTTTCTATTACGATGTCCTTATACTGTTTCTAAAAGTTATTCACATTTTAGATTAGAAGAGTTCCTATTTATAGGGTTTTGCGTCAATTTCTCTCCTCAATACAATATCTAAAATTTATTTTAATGGTGTTCCTAAACTATTTTGAACTTCTTGTATAAAGTCAACTTTACTCTTAAGATGATAATCTTTTCCGTATAAACTAAATTCTAATTCATTTGCATGAAGTAACAACCTTGAAGCTCCACTTTTATTTATTCTATCTTGCGGTGTTAATTCTCTATCTAAAAATTTAGTTCTATCAACTTCTGTCTGACCATAAATTGGATCTCCAACAATTGGATGTTTCACGTGAAACAGATGTACACGAATTTGATGTTGTCTTCCTGTAAAAGGTGAGCATTCAACTAAGGTCATATTTAACTCTTCGAAATATTCTAATGGTCTAAAATCAGTTTTTGAAGCTTTCCCAGAATCATCAACTTTTACAACCATTCTAACAATTGCACTTTCAGCCTTACTTCTTAAAAGTGGTGCTTCACAGACAATAGAATCTTTAAACTCTCCATGAACTAAAGCAAGATACTTTTTCTTCATCTCTCTTTCTTGAAACATCATTTTTATTTCTCTTTCACTTATCTTATTTCTAGCACATAAAACTAATCCACTTGTTTCTTGGTCAATCCTATGAGCGATGTTTGCATCACGCCCAAACTGATATTTAAGTTCATCTATTAAAGAATAAGGTGTAGCTTTTGTTTGTGGATGAATAAGGACTCCACTTGGCTTATCAAAGAGTACAAACTCTTCATCTATATGATTAGGAACTAAACCTTTTGTAATCGGTTCAAAGTAAATAAATTCAAATTCACCTTCAATCTCTCCGGCTGTTTTAAGCATCTTCTCGCCATTAACCAATACTCTTCCTTTAGATATGAACCTTTGTGCTTCTCTTTGTGTGTAACCGAGGTCTTCCATTAAAAAAAGAAAAGCTTTTTTTCTCTCTTTTGCAAACATCGTCTTTTTTACGAATGGCATTGTGTAACCCTTAATTAAGTATTTATGAAAATTTCTGTAAAATTCTATCATAAATACTCAATAAGGTAATCATAAATGGTAGAACGTTACTCAAGACCAGAGATGGCAGAAAAATGGACACAGCATGCAAGATATGCAGCATGGCTAGAAGTTGAAAAAGCAGCAGTTAAAGCTTGGGCAAAACTTGGGAAAATTCCTCAAGAAGATGCAGACAAAATTGTAAAAAATTCTACCTTCTCAGTTGAGCGAATCGAAGAGATTGAAGCAATTACTAAACACGATTTAATCGCGTTTAATACAAGTGTATCAGAATCATTAGGTGATGAGTCACGATGGTTTCACTATGGTATGACATCTTCGGATGCAGTTGATACTGGTGTAGCACTTCAAATGAAAGCTTCACTAGAAATTATCATCGCTGATGTTAAAATGCTTATGGTATCTATTAAAGTAAGAGCAGAAGAACATAAGATGACTTTAATGGTTGGGAGAAGTCATGGTATCCATGGTGAACCTATTACATTCGGTCTAACGTTAGCAGTTTGGTATGATGAGATGGCAAGACACTTATTAAACCTAGAACAGACTATGGAGGTTATCTCTGTTGGTCAAATCTCTGGTGCTATGGGTAACTTTGCACATGCTCCATTAGAACTAGAAGAATATGCAATGGCAGAGTTAGGTTTAAAACCTGAACCATGTTCTAACCAAGTGGTGCATCGTGATAGATATGCAAGACTAGCAACAGCCTTAGCATCTATGGCATCATCAGTAGAAAAGTTCGCAGTTCAAGTGAGACACTTACAACGTACAGAAGTATATGAAGCTGAAGAGTTCTTTGCAAAAGGGCAAAAGGGTTCATCTGCTATGCCTCACAAACGTAATCCAATCCTAACAGAAAACATAACAGGTCTAGCTCGTATGATACGTTCCTACGCGATGCCTGCTATGGAAAATGTAGCACTTTGGCACGAAAGAGATATCTCACATTCTTCAACTGAAAGATTCTGGTTACCAGATGCTTTTATCACAACTAACTTTATGCTTCACCGTATGAATAGTGTTATATCTAAACTAACTGTGTATCCTGAGAACATGATGAAAAACCTTAACCTAACAGGTGGGTTAGTTTTCTCACAACGTGTTTTACTTGAACTACCAATCAAAGGTGTATCTCGCGAGGATGCATATAGAATCGTACAAAGAAACGCAATGAAAGTTTGGGAAGAGATTCAACAAGGAAAATCTTCTACAAACGAAAAAGGTGAATCACTTTACTTGAACCATTTGTTAGCAGATGAAGAGTTAGGAAAATCACTAAGCGAAAAACAAATTCGTGAATGTTTTAACTACGATTACTACACTAAAAATGTTGATGCAATCTTCAAAAGAGTATTCGAAAAATAACTTTAAAACAATTATTATAACCTAGTCTGGTTATAATAATTATCATCCTTTTTTATATAGAAAATAACTTTTTAACAACTTTGAAATAACCTTTTTTTTAAAGTTCTCTATCAGATAAATTGAGATAAAATCCATATACTTATAAACAATTACTTGGGGAAGTATATGATAACAATCATAAAAAGAAACGGTAGAACAGAGCCACTTGACATTACAAAAATCCAAAAATATACAGCTGCAGCAGTTAAAGATTTAACGAACGTATCGCAAAGCGAACTTGAGGTAGATGCACAGATTCACTTCCGTGATGGAATCACATCTCAAGAGATACAACAAACATTAATCAAAACAGCTGTTGATAAGATTGACATCGATGCACCTAACTGGACTTTTGTTGCTTCACGTCTTTTTATGTTTAACCTTTATCATCAAGTTAATAGTTTTACTGGTTACTGTACTCTAGAAAAATATTTCAAACGTGGTGAAAAAGCTGGACGTCTTCTTTTAGGTTTAGCAGATATGTATGATTTAGAAAGACTAAACAAACATATCGTACCTGAACGTGATATGCTATTTAACTACCTTGGTGTTAAAACACTTTATGATAGATACCTTATTAAGAATGTGGATGGAGAGGCTATAGAGCTTCCTCAACATATGTTTATGGCTATATCTATGTTCTTAGCACAACGTGAAGAGAACAAGCATGAATGGGCTATAAAGTTTTATGACATGATTTCTCAATTTCAAGTAATGTTAGCTACCCCAACACTTTCAAATGCAAGAACTACAAGACATCAACTTTCTTCTTGTTACATTGGTTCAACTCCAGATAATATTGAAGGTATATTTGACTCGTATCAAGAGATGGCAATGCTTTCGAAGTTCGGTGGTGGAATCGGATGGGATTGGACAGGTATTCGCTCAATGGGTTCATTCATTGATGGACATAAAAATGCAGCTGGTGGAACTGTACCATTTCTAAAGATTACAAATGATATAGCTATTGCAGTTGATCAACTTGGAACAAGAAAAGGTGCTATCGCTGTTTATATGGAACCATGGCATATTGATATAAATGACTTTTTAGACCTAAAGAAAAACTCTGGAGAAGAGCGTCGTCGTGCACATGATTTATTTCCAGCAATGTGGCTAAACGATTTGTTTATGCAAAGAGTTCAAGAAGATGCAATTTGGACTCTTTTTGATCCTTATGATGTTAGAGAGTTAGCTACACTTTATGGTGAAGATTTTAACACACGTTATAAAGAGTTAGAAGAAGATGAAAGTATTATCAAAGAAAAGATAAAAGCGAAAGACCTTTGGAAAAAGATACTAACTTCGTACTTTGAAACTGGTTCACCTTTCCTTTGTTTTAAAGACAATGCTAACCGAGCCAATCCTAACAAACATAAAGGGACCATTCGAAGTTCAAACCTTTGTACAGAGATTTTTCAAAACACTAACCCTAATCATTATAAAACAAAATTCATTTTTGAAAATGGAGATTCTATCTCTTACGAAGAAGAAGAAATGGTAACTGTTGATTCTGGAATAACAAAACCTGCAAAAAAAGTAACTGCACTTGATTCTCTCGGAGGACTTCCAATATTTGTAGTTGAAAAAGAAAAAATAAATGGTGATACTGCTGTTTGCAATCTTGCTTCTGTAAACTTATCTCGCATAAATACAAAAGAAGAAATAAATAGAATCGTTCCAATTGCTGTTAGATGTTTAGATAATGTAATTGATTTAAATTTTTATCCAGTTGAAAAAGTAAAGCGTACAAACATGAAATCTCGTGCTATTGGTTTAGGTGTTATGGGTGAAGCTCAAATGTTAGCAGAACAAGGAATCACTTGGGGAACGCAAGAACACTTTGACAAGATAGATGAAATCATGGAATCAGTTTGTTATAACACTATTTCGGCTTCCTCTGATTTAGCAAAAGAAAAAGGTGCATATCCAGACTATGAAGGTTCTGATTGGTCTAAGGGAATAATGCCTCAAGATCATGCAAATGCAGAAGTTATAAATCTTGTTGACCGTGGTGGACTTTTTGCTTCAACATACGAGTGGGAAGACTTACGCACAAAAGTAAAATCGCAAGGCATGAGAAATGGTTACCTTATGGCGGTTGCACCAACTTCATCAATCTCGATTCTAACAGGAACTACACAAGCCATTGAACCAGTATTTAAAAGAAAGTGGTTTGAAGAAAACTTGTCTGGTCTAATTCCAGTTGTAGTTCCAAAGCTTTCACCAGATACCTGGGCATACTATACTCCAGCCTATGACTTAAATCAAACACTCCTAATTAAAGCTGCTGCAATTCGTCAAAAATGGATAGACCAAGGACAGTCTTTAAATATATTTATAACACTTGACAAAGCAAGTGGTAAATACTTAAATGAAATTTATATGTTAGCATGGAAATTAGGATTGAAATCAACTTACTATCTTCGTTCACAATCACCAGAAATTGCTAACGATGTAGAAGATAGAAGTATGGAATGTGTAGGTTGCCAATAAATGAAACCATTAACTAACATAGATTCATTTTTAAAACGCTTTAATCATTTTAAAGATGGTGAATTTCGTTCTATAGAAATCATTTCACCTACAACTATGTTAATACATTTAGCTGGACAAGATGAAGCGAGAGCTTTTGATTGGGTTTCAGTTAACCTAGAGTTTACTAATATTATTAGTGCACAATTAGTAGAAGATTCTAAACTTCCCCTATTAGATATGAGTGAAGGCATAAGTATTATAAACAACACAAATTCACTTGCTTTTGGGATTGGTGAATGCTATAATGAAGCAAGTGTAAAAAGCTCATCTTGTTATATAGAAGCATTAGCTATTAAGTTTGAAGAAGCTAACTTTTAAAAGAAATATATATATGGATTATAGGGTAGTCTTAGATTCTAAAAAATATCCAGACTTTGGGATGAGTGAAACAATTAAATCATTTAAAGAGTGAAATATGAAATACTTAGTAACAGACGATTCAAAATTAGCAAGACTTAGTCTTATCAAATCACTAAAAGCACATGTTAGTGATGCCGATATTTATCAAGCAACAAATGGTCAAGAAGCCATAAACATAGTGCTAGAAGAAAAACCTGATATAGTATTTTTAGATTTAACCATGCCCATAATGGATGGTTATGAAGCATTACCCTTGATGATTGAATCACACCCAAACATAAAAGTTATTGTTATATCAGCAGATGTTCAAGAGAGAGCAAAAGCAAAAGTGATACAACTTGGTGCAAAACTACATATTAATAAACCTATTAATGCAGCTAAAATGAAAGAACTTTTAGAGATAATATAATGAAAACAATAACACTCACAGAAGATGAAAAAGATGTTTTACAAGAATTAATGAATGTAGCTTATGGAACGGCTACCGCTGTCGTAGCTGATATGCTTGATGCTTTTGCATCTTTAAGTATTCCAAATATAAAGATAATGAAAACCTCTGAGCTTTTAAATGAACTTCACTCCTTAAAAGGTGAAAGTTACTTCTTCTCTACACAGGCTTTTGTTGGAGAATTTAGTGGAGAAAGTGCTTTTTTTATTGATAATGAAAGTGCACAGAACTTAGCAGCTCACCTCGAGATTGAAAGTGATGAAGATTTAGATGATGCTATTTTGGAACTAACAAACATACTTACATCTTCACTTACAACACAACTAGCACAGGAGATGAATACTGAAGTTAAGTTTTCCATTCCTAGCATAAGTAAAGTGCCTCTAGCGGACTTAGAAAAAAATGAAACAATTAAGTATTATTCACAAGTAATTGTGATAGAAACACAACTAAATTTCAAAGATCAAAAAATAAATGCTGAGATATTTATACTCACAAAGGATGGATCAATAGAGTGGCTGAAAAAACAACTGGGCAGTATCTTAGAAGCATTAATGTAAATGAAAAGCTAGTCACTAGTCTTGACAATGGAATCATTATCCTTGATAATGAACTTCAAATCTTATACTATAACAAGTGGCTAGAACTTCACACATCCATAAAAGAAAAAGATATTCTCGGTTTAAATATTTTTAATGTATTTTCAAATATCAAGATTAAAACACTTCAAAGAAAAATAAGAACTGCTCTTCGTATGGGAACTCCTACATTTTATACAGCTACCGTAACTTCGTATTTAATTCCAATTAAAATAAATCAGATCAAAGTATCTAGCTTTGAACATATGCGTCAAGATGTAAGTATTATACCATTTGATACAGAAAAAAACCTTGTAGCACTTATAATTACAGACCAAACAAACATGACAAACACACATAACCTTTTAGAATCTAACATTCAAAAAGTACAAGAATTAAATAAAGAACTCCTAAAAGAAAAAGAAACTATTGATGAGAGAGTTATACTCATGAAAATAGATACTAAGCATATAATAAAAGAGATTTCACAAGCATATAAAAAACTTTTAGGCTTTGACGACGAAGATGTCTTAGGTACAAATCTATTTAAATATGAAATACTAACACTAACAGGTGATTTAAAAAAAGATCTTCTCTATCATATGAAAATAAAAAAAGTTTTAAAATATGAAAAAATAAATATAAGCCAAAAAGGTAAAGAGGTATGGCTAGTTAATACTCTAGTTCCAGAATATGATCAAAATGCAAACCATATAGGCTTTATAATTTTTTCAGATAATATAACAAGTTCAAAACTCAATCAAAAACATCAAGCTAAACTTTTAGAAAATTCAAGAACAGCTGCTATGGGTGAAATGATTAGTATGATAGCACATCAGTGGAGACAACCACTAACTGTAATCAATACAATTATTGCAACATTAAAGATAAAAAAAGAGCTTAATATACTTCCAGATTCTCTTATTAAAGAATCTTATACAAAGATAGAATCAACAATAGACTATCTTTCAGAGACTATTGATGATTTTAGAAACTTCTTTAAAAAGAACAAAGAACTGCGGACAATTTCTCTTAAAAATATACTTGATAAGTCAAATAGCCTTTTGCTAAGTGAATTTGAAGTACTCAATATAAAATACATTGAAAATGTTGAAAAAGATCTTGAAATTACTACATACCAAAATGAACTAATACAAACAATGATAAATATAATAAAAAACTCTGTTGATGCCTTTAGGGAAAATCCTCAAGATGAACAAATTTTATCTATAACAGCATTCCAAACACAAACACATATAAGCTTAGAGATAGAGGATAATGCGGGTGGCATTAGTCCTCCGATATTAAAGCAAGTTTTTGAGCCTTATTTTTCTACAAAATCGAAGAATGGTACAGGTCTTGGACTTTATGTTTGTAAGACAATTATAGAAGAACATCTTAGGGGGAAAATAACAATGCGAAGTAGTAATAATAGAACAAAAACAATCATAGAGCTACCAAAGGCTCTTATTATAAAGGAGGAAGTATAATGCGTGTTATCTGTCCTCATTGCTTAAGTGTAAATAATGTTCCTCTAAAAGAATCATACAAAAAAGCTTCGTGTGGTAAATGCAAAAACTCACTTTTAGAAACAAAACCACTAGAACTAACAAGCACTAACTTTGACGAAGTTATCGTCAATAGTGATATACCTGTTATAGTAGATTTTTGGGCACCTTGGTGTGGACCTTGTAAAATGATGGGACCTAATTTTGAAAAATCTGCTACAAAATTTCCTCTTAAAACACTTTTTGTAAAAGTTAACACTGAAAATGAGCAAAACTTAGGGGCTAGATTTGGGATTAGAAGTATTCCTACTTTAATGATATTTAAAGATGGCAAAGAAGTGCATCGTGTATCTGGTGCATTAGATGAGACTAACTTATCTCAGTTAGTCTCACAGTTTTTATAGTCCTTGATATACGAACAGCAGTAATCAGTTACTGTTTTAATTTTTAAATCAAAAGAAGAATTTGCAGGCACATTAAAAGTCTCTGGTGTATTAAGTGTCTTCCACTCTTCACCTGGGAGCTTTATATCTAACTCACCACTTAACATCTCCATAATTTCAGCTTCGTTCGTTGAAAATGTATATTCACCAGGGAGCATGATTCCAAGAGACTGTGTAGTTCCATCACTTAAATTAACTGTGCGAGAAGTAACATTTCCATCATAATAAATATTTGCTTTTTTTACTATACTTGCGTTATCTAGAGTTGCCATTTATTTTCCCTATTTTTTAAAATTATATCCAAAGCTTTTGTTTGTACATAATTATTTTCTTAACCTTACACGTTGAGAGTGTGTTATAGCAACCGCCATAGCATCTGAAATATCTAGGGGCTTTATCTCTTTTTTTATGTTTAAAAGTCTTTTTACCATAAAATTTACTTGCTCCTTAGAGGCTTTTCCCTTGCCAGTAAGTGCTTTTTTTACTTGAAGCGCTGTATATTCACTAAACTGCCCAAACTCTTGTAAAATCTTTAACATAATGGCCCCACGAAACTGCGCTAATTTTATCGTAGTAGCCGGATTGTGTGCATAAAAAATATCTTCCATCGCAACTTCATCTATGGCATGATTCCCGAATATTGTACTTAAACCTTCAGTCATTTGTGGAATCTGAAACTGCAGTACTTCGGCTTTCATTTTAATAAGTCCTGCTTCAACTAAAGAGATTTTCCCCTTCTCTAAAGATATAAGAGCATACCCCATGTTTCTAGTCCCCGGGTCTATTCCAAGTATAATCATTTTCTTCCTAAAATATATATAGACTTGCATTATATACAAAAAATTAAATAAAGCAATTTTTTCGATATAATTGTCGCTATGAAATACTTACTAAGCACACTATTTATACTTTTATCATCCACTTTATTTGCTCAAGAAGAAATAAAAAATGACAAAGACTGGATTTTTGATAGGCTAAATATTTATATTGAAAATGATAAATACTTTGGTACAGATAATGATTACTCGACTGGAGAGAGAATAACTGCACTTTATTATATACCACAAGAAAACTATACACTTTATAACTTGCTTGGTTATGAAGATAAAAAAACATACTCTTACATAACCTTTTCACTAACAAATCAAATATTCACACCAACGGATACTTTAACAAGAGAGCTTATTCCTGATGATAGACCTTACGCTGGTTGGACCTACTTTGAAACAACAATGCATAAGACAACAAAAACGCAACTTCGCTCTTTATCATTAAAAGTTGGTGTTATAGGTCCTGCCTCTGGTTCACAACAAATACAAAATGAGTTTCATAGACGAATTGATACAGCTACCGTGCATGGATGGTCTAACCAACTTGAAAATGAACTTGGAATCACACTCGAATACACACAAAAATGGAGATACTACTCAAAAGTATCAAATAACTTAGAAGCTTCCCTTGTTCCTTACTTGTCTGCAGAACTAGGAAATATCTCTATAAATGCAAGTGGGGGAATGATGGCTAGAATTGGTTGGAATATTCCTAAAGACTATGGTGTTTCTTCCATAGATATAGGAGCGGACCCTGGCATTCCAGTATATGGTGCATACACAAATATGAAGGCAAAGCCATGGAGTTTTAGTTTTAACTTTACAGCTGCTGGATCCGTAATTGTAAGAGATATATTTTTAGATGGAAATACATTCAAGAGTAGCCACTCCGTAGAAAAAAAGCCTTTAGTAGCTTACTACGGGGCTGGTGCTACTCTGCGTTATGAAAGTCTCGTTATTGATTTAATGGCTTTTGAAACTACTAAACAATTTGAATTACAAAAAGATACACATGGTGTAGGTAGTATTGTCGTTTCTTGGTTATTTTAAACAAAAGTTAATTCACTTATTCACATAAAGTTATTCACATAAATTTATGTGAAATTATGTAAAGTAATGATATTATTCACATATACATCAAAAAACAAGGCACCATGTGAATATAGGTCAAGAAGTACTCCAACAACTTAAAGAAGAAATAACAGAATCTGAATATAACAGATACATAAAACTACTTACATATGATTCTAAAAAATCAACAAGTGATTTAGCTATATTTTATGCATCTAATGCCCTTGTATCCAACTGGATTCAAAGTAAATACACTCAAAAGATAGCACATCTTTTTGAAGTAAACAATGGTTCTAAAGTAAGTGTTAGAATCACATTAAAAAATTCTACAGAAAAAAGAAAAAGTATAAAGAAAATTGAAAAGAAACAAATACATTCTCTTTTAAACCCATCTCAAATATTTGACAACTTTATGGTTGGTGGTTCAAACCAATTTGCTTATGCAGCAGTTAAAAGTGTAAGTGAAAATGCTGGTAATGTTTATAATCCTCTTTTTATCTATGGTGGTGTTGGTCTTGGTAAAACACACCTTATGCAATCAGCTGGTAATGTTTTTGAGAATCAGGGTAAGAATGTAATTTATACAACAAGTGAACAACTCTTAAATGATTTTGTTCGACATATTAGAAATAAAACAATGGATAAGTTTCAAGAGAAATATCGTAAGTGTGACGTACTACTCATAGACGATATTCAATTTTTAAGTGGTAAAGAAGGTATTCAAGAAGAATTTTTTCACACTTTTGAAGCATTACGAGGAAGTGGAAAACAAATTATTTTAACTGCTGATAAACACCCTAAAAAAATAGGTGGTTTAGAAAAAAGACTTCAGAGTAGATTTGAATGGGGTCTTGTTGCAGATATACAGCCTCCTGAACTTGAAACGAAGATAGCTATTATCAAAAGTAAATGTGAGATAAATAAGGTTAAACTTAGCTCTGATATTGTTAATTATATAGCTACTGTTATAGATAACAATGTTCGTGAAATTGAGGGTATTCTTTCTCGACTTCACGCCTATTCACGTCTCATGCATATAGATATAGATTTAGAATTTACTAAAAATGCTTTAAAAGATCAGTTTCATGAAAATAGAGCCAGTCTTAGTATGGAATCAATCACTTTATGTGTTGCTAAAGATTTAAATATAAAACCAAGTGAAATTCGTTCTAAAGGAAGAAGTAAAAACCTTGTGTATGCACGAAGAATCGCTATCTATATTTGTAGAGATTTAACACAAAACACTATGCCTCAACTCGCTCAGTATTTCGGTATGAAAGACCATACAGCTATATCTCACACCATTAAAAAAATTAACTCTCTTATCGAAACAGATGAAGACTTTAAAACAAAAATAGATGAATTAACAAATAAAATAACTTCATCTACTTAAAAGCCACAAAAAAAAGATATAATTATATTAGTGAATAAGTGTGAATAGAGATGGAAGTGTTCATCACATCTAAACATCTCTTAAAATAGGGCTACAAAAGTGATATTCACATATTCACTCCCCCCTACTACTACTTACTAAAATTATATAATATATAGGATTTTATATGAAGATTATTGTTTCTAAATCAATCATGGAAAATATTTTAATTCAAGCTACTCCTTTTTTAGAAAAAAAAGATACTTCTCAAATTACATCTCATGTTTATATTAATGTTTCAAATGGCACTTTAACTATTAAAGCTACTGATTATGAAATAGGTTATTTTATAAAAACAAATAATGTAAATATAATTGGTGATGGTAGTACAACTGCTAATGGTAAAAAATTATTAGATATTATTAGAATTTTAAAAGATGGAGATATTAACTTAGAAGTTAAAAATGAAATGTTGTATATTTCTCAATCGCATTCAAATTTTAAATTACCAACATTTCAACATAATGATTTTCCAGAATTTCCATCTTATGAAGGAAAAAATCGTATAAGTATCGATTCTTTCTCTCTCATTGAATCATTAAAAAAAGTTACACCAGCTATTGATACAAATAACCCTAAATTTGAATTAAATGGTGCTTTAATAGATATCAAGCCGGATAGTATTAATTTTGCCTCTACAGATACAAGAAGACTAGCTGTAGTAACATTACCAAATCAAGGTAGTACTGAATTGTCGATTATACTTCCTAAAAAAGCAATCGTTGAAATACAAAAACTCTTTTTTAATGATATAGAGCTTTATTATGATGAGACTAATTTAATAATACATTCTGATCAATATACATTTTTTACTAAATTAATTAATGGTAAATTTCCAGAATACTCTAGAATTATTCCAAAAGAAACTGCAAACAATCTTTTATTACCAAAGGCTGCAATGATAGATTCTATAAAACAAATAACTACAATATCAACAGATGTAAAAATTACATTTTTAAACGAAACTATTACTTTTGAATCTTTAAGTGATGATAATATTGAAGCAAAAACTGAAATAGGTTTTTCTACAGGTTTTAGCGAACCATTTGTTATAGCAATTAACAGTAGATATTTATTAGATTTTTTAAATACTATAAATAATTCTGAGTTTAATATAGGTCTTAATGAAGGTAACTTACCTTTTATTTTAAGTGACGAAAATTTTAAAACGGTTGTTATGCCGATAGTAATATAAGGAAAATAATATATGGAAAATTATGGCGCTAGTAATATTAAGGTCCTCAAAGGACTAGAAGCTGTTAGAAAAAGACCAGGTATGTATATTGGTGACACTGGTCATCGCGGTCTTCATCATTTAGTTTATGAAGTTATTGATAACTCTATAGATGAAGCAATGGCAGGTCATTGTGATACTATAAACATCACACTAACTAAAGAAGGAACATGTAAGGTTTCTGATAATGGTCGTGGTATTCCTACTGATATGCACCCAACTGAAGGAATCTCAGCAGCAACGGTAGTTTTAACAGTTCTCCATGCAGGTGGTAAGTTTGATAAAGATACATATAAAGTATCTGGTGGTCTTCATGGTGTTGGTGTTTCTGTTGTAAATGCACTTTCGTGTGATTTAAAAATGACTATTTACCGTGAAGGTGAAATTTTTGAACAAAATTTTAAAGAAGGTGCACCTCAAGAAGCATTGTGCGTAGTAGGAACAACCCGTAAAACTGGTACAACTATAGAATTTGCTGCTGATCCAACTATATTTACAGATACTATTACTTTTGAATACGAATATCTTGCTAAAAGATTTAAAGAACTCGCATACTTAAATCCATTTATTACTATTAAATTTAACGATGATCGTACAGGAATTAAAGAAGTGTATCACTTTGAAGGTGGTATTGCTCAGTATGTAACTGATATGAATAAAAAAACTGTTGTAGCTGAAGTTTTTTCATTTACTGCAAAAGTTGAAGATATTGAGTTTGATGTTGCTCTTATGTATAATGATGAATACAGCGAAAAACTTGCATCTTTTGTAAATAATATTAGAACACCAAATGGTGGTACGCATGAAGCTGGCTTTCGTGCTGGTTTAACGCGTGTTATTTCAAACTATAACGCTAAAAATGGCGCAATTAAAGAAAAAGATGTAAAAATATCTGGTGATGATAGCACAGAGGGTCTTATCGCTATTGTTTCAGCTCGTGTTCCTGAACCTCAATTTGAAGGTCAAACAAAGGGTAAACTTGGAAATACATATGTTCGACCACTTGTTCAAAAACAAACGTATGAGCTTCTTTCTAAATACTTCGAAGAAAACCCTATTCAAGCAAAAGCTATTGTTTCTAAAGCACTTATGGCTGCGCGTGGTCGTGAGGCTGCTAAAAAAGCAAGAGAACTAACACGTAGAAAAGACAATATGTCAGTTGGAACACTTCCTGGTAAATTAGCTGATTGTCAGTCTAAAGATGCAAGAGAATGTGAACTTTACCTAGTGGAAGGGGATTCTGCGGGTGGTTCAGCGAAAATGGGTCGTGATAGAGTTTTTCAAGCGATTTTACCACTTAAGGGTAAGATTTTAAATGTTGAAAAAGCAAGATTAGAGAAGATTCTAAAGTCTGATGAAATCACTAATATGATTACAGCAATGGGTTGCGGAATCGGTGAAGAGTACAAGGAAGAAAAACTTCGTTATCATAAAATCATTATCATGACGGATGCGGATGTTGATGGTTCTCACATTCAGACATTACTTTTAACTTTCTTTTTTAGACATTTCCGTGATGTAGTTGATAAAGGGTATTTATATCTTGCTCAACCACCACTTTACCGCTATAAAAAAGGTAAAAAAGAGATTTACTTTAAAGATGACAGAGAGATGAACGACTTTCTTATTGCTAATGGTGTTGAATCTTTAGAGGTTGATGATATTGGTCATAATGATTTGGTCTCTTACTTTAAAATGGTGGATCACTATACTGGTTCACTTATAGCACTAGAGAGAAGATATTCTTTAATCTCTTTAATCCGTCACTTCATAGAGAATCCAGATTTAATCTCCCTTGGTGCAAAAGATTTATATGTTAAAATTGAAGAATTTTTGACAGCTATCGATAATAATATTTTAACAAAAACAATCAATGAAGAAACAAACGAGATTCATGTTTTTGTTCAAACACAAGGTGGAATGGAAGAGTTACTCATAAACGATGACTTATTTTCAGCACCTCACTTTACAGAAGCAAATTTTGTCTATAAAAAGATCCAAGAATGGAATTTAACTTTTACAGATGATCCAGTAGCAGAGTTAGAGCGGATTAAAGATTTTGCTAAAAAAGGTGCTTATATTCAACGCTACAAAGGTCTTGGTGAAATGAATCCAGATCAACTTTGGGAAACAACGATGACAAAAGAAAATCGTGTACTTCTTCAAGTTACTATAGAAGATGCAGAAGTAGCATCTGACGCATTTACACTTTTTATGGGTGATGAAGTTGAGCCTCGCCGTAACTACATTGAGACGCATGCAAAAGATGTTAAACACCTAGACGTTTAGGTCTTAAATGTTACTGCCAGAGATAAAAGAAAGAGAATACCGTTTTAAGTTAGCGCTTAGAATGGGTCTCCCTATTTTTGCTCTTATTTTAGCTTTTATCTCAAGTACTTTAATTACTACTTACCAATCTCTTCAACCCTCTTTTTATTTTATATCTATATTACTTTTAGCATTCAGTATTTATTTTATATTTTTTCTTATTTATAGAGGTTTTGATGTAAGAATAACTGAAAATATATCGAAGGCATTTACACGGGAATATTTATATAAATATTTAATCAAAGAGATTAAAAAGAATAAGGAATATACACTCATTCTTCTTAGTGTGGATAATCTCAATGATATAAATACACGCTATGGTATTAAAAATGGTGATAAAGTCCTTTACGGTATTGTACGCTACATTAGTGAGTACTTTAAAGATAAAAAGATAAGTAATTATCCTATGGGTCATATAAAAGGTGGAGATTTTGTTATTGGTCTCAAAGGAAAAAAAGAGGATTATAATAGTATTTTAGAACTTTTATGTCTTAAAAGTAGTGAATTTAAAATCGACGAGATAGAAGTTAATATCTCTGGAGCAATAACAGATACTTTGTTTTCAAATAATTTAGAGTATATGATAGAAAAGCTTTTTGAATTACAAGAAGCAAATAGAACAAAAAAAATCCTCAAAAATAGAATAGAAATAAGTCCTAATGAACTAGAATCTTATGTTATCAACGCTATAAATGAGAAAGCGCTAGAAATAATGTTTCAAGATGTATACGAAAATGATAAGCCTGTTATGCAAGAATGTTTTGCAAGACTTAAAAGTTTTGATGGGAAAAAATTGCATCCAAAATCTTATATGAAAGTTGTAAATAAACTAGGATTAAGTGCAGAATATGATTTTTTAATTCTAGAAAAAAGTATCTTAGCTCGTACTAATAATGATACTTTATTATGTATAAAACTAGATCCAACTTCATTAAGAAATAGTAATTTTTTAACAAAAGCAAAAGAACTTATGCGTGATAATTTACAGATAAAAAATAAACTTGTATTTTTACTAAGTGAAACAGAATATTATTCACATGTAGATAGATATAATAGTACTTTACAATCTTTACGAAAAGAAGGTGTTAAAATAGCAATAGATAGATTAGGATCTCTACATACAAGCTTTTTATACCTTAGAGACTTAGAGATAGATATAGTAAGGTTTGATAAATTTTATACGAAAGATAGTGAGAATAAAAAATATAAGAGTATCTTAGATGGTTTTAATACAATGGCACAAAAAAAAGGCGTTAAAACATGGCTTAAAATGCTTGAAAGTAGAAAAGTTATAGAGTTTGCATACAGTATTGGTATTGACTATACACAGGGCAAAGAATTAGCACAATTAAAAATAAGTGAACAGGAAATATAAATGATAAGAATTCAAAGTGGAAAGTGCAATTGCTTAGCACTTCTAAAAATTCAATGCAGGGAGGCACTAAATGCCAACTCTTAAGTACGGTGAAAAAATAGTTAATGCATTCGATGTAGAAAAAGATTTAGAGATATGGCCAAATGAGCATAAAAGAGATTATTTAATTAAAATGACATTACCAGAGTTCTCTTGTCTATGTCCTAGAAGTGGATATCCAGATTATGCTACAATTTACCTAGAGTATACACCAGATGAGTGGGTAGTAGAATTAAAAGCAATTAAATTATATATAAATTCATTTCGCGATAAGCATGTGTCACATGAAAACTCAGCAAATGAAATATATGAGGTATTAGAGCGAAAACTAAAGCCCAAGTACATGAAGGTGATAGCTGATTATAACCCTCGAGGAAATGTACATACAGTAATAGAGATAGACAGTTCAAAGATGTAAATTTATTTAAAACTTAAGGAAAGCGATATGTTTGGAAAGTTATTAGGAAAAAATAAAGAAGAAACTAAAGAAAATGATCAACATTCAGTAATAGTTGAAAAAGTTTCAAAAATGAATTTAACTGATATGAAAATGTATGTGAATAACAAGCTTACTGACTTTAAGATATGTGAAGATGGCGTGAATGAAGTTATGCGTAAACTAATCTCTAAGGATGCTAAAGAAAAAAGATTTATAGAGAGTGATGCTATGGATTCTAAGATAAAAAAAGCTTTCGACTTAGTGATACTAATAGGTACGACAAAATATCTAACAGTAGTTACCTTAGAATTAATACAAAATTTTAGTAATTTATATAAAGATATAATTTTAAAGTTCGATAAAGACAATATGCAAATTTATGAATCAAAACTCAAAGATTCACTTACCAATGCTATTGCAATTGTACAAACAATGAGTGAGATGCAAAAAAAGATGAAAGTCTTAGGTGGTTAAATATTTTTTTAACCAAACTAGAGCTTCTTCATGGCTTCTGATTTCTAAATTTATTTGAGCTTGGTAAGCCTTAGATAATATTTCCGCATATCTTGGAGAAGGATTTATTCCATACTTAAGTATATCTCTTCCTTGTAAAAAAGCTTTTTCTTTGTTATTTAAAATTTTTAATTCTATCGCCTGTCTTTTAATTTTTTTAAATATATCTTTATCAATAGAATCATGTATTGCCTGCGAAAAAATTAAAAAGCGTTCTATATTTACTTGTGTAGCAAGTAAGAGTAATTCAGAATCATCATAGGAAAGTATAAATTTATTTTTTGTTAAAGTAAGAATATCTTTTGTTAAAGTTGTATTGTTAGTTATACTTGAGATAAATTGTTTTGTTTCTTCTTCATTAAATTTATAACATAAAACAGACATGAATAATAAAATGTTAGTTGTATTGTTTGTAGTTTTAAGTTTTACAGTTTTATTTAGAGCCTTGAGTATAAATATGAAATCAGTATTATTGAGTTTATTTAGAGGTGCTAAATACTTGAGCCCGTGTAACTCTTTTAAAAGATGAAAGGCGATAGACGGATGTGCTGATTTTAAAAGTATTTTTTTTAACTCTTCTTTAATTCTCTCTTTTGGGAGCTCACTCAAAATATTTTCTTCACACATAGTTTTACAAAGTAAAAACAATTTTGTATCCATTGTAAAATCTAATCTACTAGCAAAACCGACAGCCCTATATACTCGTAGAGGGTCTTGTGAAAAGGTACTACTATCTACTGCTTTAAGTATCTTATTTTTTAAATCATTTAAACCATCAAAGGGATCAAGTAGTTGTTTATTTATAACATCATATCCCATAGAGTTAATCGTAAAATCTCTACGTAAACTTGCAGATTTAAAATCTAAGTTATTGTTGACCTCAATTAAAAAACCAGAATGCCCAGGAGATATTTTATTGTCGATTCTAGGAAGCGTAAAGTCTATTTCACAATCCTTTAAAGACAATTTACACACACCAAAACTTTTTCCAACATTGTTAAGCGAGCCAAATTCTTCGAGAATGCTTTCTAGTTGTTTAAAAGAAGTTATACCATAAAGTTCAATGTCTATATCTTTAGAAGAAATATCAAGAAAAAAATCTCTAAGATATCCACCTACAATTATAGGTTTAATTCCATTATTGTTTAGTTTATCAAATATAATATTTAAATACTTTGGATAATCAAATAAATTTATATCTTTCATGAGATTGTCTCCTTAAATATTGTATTTATTTATAAAAATACTTTGGTTTTAAGTATAAATATGAATAAAACATTTGAATAATATGAATCTATTTTAATGAAGTGGGATATATAAACTTATATTATTCATAAGTATATCACTATTTTCATCAAACTCTTACATTTATTTGGGTATAATCGCAAAAATTTTCCCCACAATAAGGAAACATCTAATGCAAAAAATTAGAAATATTGCCGTTATCGCACACGTTGATCATGGTAAAACAACACTTGTAGACGGACTACTAGAGCAATCTGGTACATTTGGTGATCATGAACAACATGATGAAAGAGTAATGGACAGTAATGACCTTGAAAGAGAACGTGGTATTACGATTCTTTCTAAGAATACAGCAATTCGTTATAAAGATTACAAGATTAACATCATTGATACTCCGGGTCACGCGGACTTTGGTGGTGAAGTTGAACGTGTTCTTAAGATGGTTGATGGTGTTTTAGTTTTAGTGGATGCATACGAAGGTGTTATGCCACAAACTAAATTCGTTGTTAAAAAGATGCTTGCACTTGGTAAAAAACCAATTGTTGTAATTAACAAGATAGATAAAGACTCTGCTGATCCAGATCGCGTAGTTGATGAAATGTTTGACCTTTTTGCTGATATGAATGCAACAGATGAGCAACAAGATTTCCCAATTATTTATGCAGCAGCAAGAGATGGTATGGCTAAAATGGATATGGCAGATCCTGATGGAGATTTCACTTGTATTTTTGAAGCAATTATTAATGATGTTCCAGAGCCAGAAGGTGATGCAGCTAATCCCCTTCAAGCACAGGTTTTCACATTAGATTATGATAACTATGTTGGTAAAATTGGTATTTCTCGTATTTTTAACGGTTCAGTTAAAAAAGGTGAAACTGTTATGCTTGCAAAAGCTAATGGTGAAATGGTTAAGGGAAAAATCTCTAAACTAATCGGTTTTCATGGTCTAAATAGAATGGAAATTGAGCAAGCAGAAGCTGGAGACATTGTTGCATTTGCAGGAATGGAAACTGTTGATGTTGGTGATACTATTGCTGATCTTAACAACCCTGTTGCACTTGACCCTATGCATATTGAAGAACCAACACTAACAGTTGTGTTTGCAGTAAATGACAGTCCGTTAGCTGGTAAAGAAGGAAAACACGTAACATCTAACAAACTTCGTGAGCGTTTAGAATCTGAAATGGTTACTAACGTTGCAATGAAACTTGAAACAGTTGGTGAAGGTAAATTTAAAGTATCAGGTCGTGGTGAGCTTCAAATTACAATTCTTGCAGAAAACATGCGTCGTGAAGATTATGAATTTTCTATCTCTCGTCCAGAAGTTATTGTTAAAGAAATCGAAGGTGTTAAATGTGAGCCGTATGAGCATTTAGTGATTGATGTTCCTGAAGATTTATCTGGTGGTGTTATTGAGCGTCTTGGTAAAAGAAAAGCTGAGATGAAATCAATGTTGCCAATGGGTCAAGGTTTCCAACGTATCGAGTTTGAAATTCCAGCAAGAGCTTTAATCGGTTTCCGTGGTCAGTTCTTAACAGATACTAAAGGTGAAGGTGTTATGAATCACTCATTTATAGAATTCCGTCCATATACTGGTGCGGTTGAGTCTCGTTCTTACGGCGCACTTGTTTCTATGACTCCAGGTTCAACTCTTGCTTTCTCATTATTTGGTATTCAAGATCGTGGTGCTCTTTTCATTGGTGTTCAGACTGAAGTATACGAAGGTATGATTATTGGTGAGCACTCACGTTCAAATGATTTAGTAGTTAACCCTATTAAAGGTAAAGCACAATCAAATGTACGTTCATCTGGTGCTGATGAAGCTATCAAGCTTATCCCATTTAGAGATATGTCTTTAGAGCGTGCTTTAGAGTGGATTGAAGATGATGAATTACTTGAAGTAACTCCTAAGTCTATTCGTATCCGTAAAAAATTCTTAGATGAAAACTCAAGAAAAAGAGAATCTCGCAAATCTCCTAAATAGATTTTATTTTACAAACACGAAAAGTTTCGTGTTTGTTTTCTTTACACCTTAAGTAATCCCTCCCTTTAAATTCAAGCAAACTTATTATTATATGTTATACTCTTCTTAAACGAAAGGATAAAATATGGATGGATTTATGTATTATGGTGTTTTAATTGTTATAGGAATTGTGGCTTTTACTTTGAACCAAAATAATAGTCCTCTACTTGCATTAATCGCAATAGTTATAGGTATATATATTGTATACTCACATGAAACAGGAAATACTGCAACAAATTTTAAAAATGAAATGGTTGATTCATTAAAAGAAAATACAGACGGTTTTAGCAAATCATATAATGTTCAAGAGTAGTTATTCTACTTTAGTATCAGAATGCTTCATACGAAGTTTTGCTGCTTTATAATTTTTTCTTGTTATAAATACATCTTCGACCATCCATTGAGCGATTAATTCTAATTCTTTTTTTGTTACTGCACCTTTAAGGGACTTCATCATTCCAAATTTTCGTAAGCGATTGAATATAATTTTATCTTCACTAGGATTCATTGCAAAATCTTTTATAAAAGCAATTATTTTCTCATCACTATATATATTTTTATTTAGTTGATACATCATCCCTGGTACAGGAGATGCCTTTAATTTAGACCTCGAATCTGGAAATTCTAAGAAATGGCATGAGGAACATTTTTCAATAAATAAATTTTTACCATCTGTTTGGGCGAATAAATTTGTACTTATTGTAAGATTGAAAAAGAGAGATATAACAAATATATTTATTATTTTCATATAATATCCTTATTATATTAATAATAATATTATATCATACTTTTTAATTTTTTAATTTTTATCCTGAAGAATGGTATCTAAAGTTTTAAATACTTCGTCACTACCTTTTTCCATCTCATCAAATGCTGCTGCTAAAGCTTTTACATCTACATGATGTCCATTCTCATCACCTATCATAATATCAAATACCTTTTTTGTACCATCATGTACAGTGGCATGAGGAGATTCCAGCTGTGCAAAGTGAGGTGTATTTGCAAAGTTTTCTTTTCCATCACCTTCGTAGTACCATTTACCTAAACGACAATTATGATGGTCTACAAATTTAAATTGTTCTTCTTGTGTTACAGCTGAATAGTAAGTATTCACTTTCCATAAAACATGGTCTAGTTTTGCCAAAGACATAAATACGCGGTCATTTGTATATGACATATTTATAGTAGATTTTTTCATCTCATTCGAATCGTGAGCGAGTGATTCATTAAGCTCCATAATTGAGTTATTTGATTCACTAACATTAGTTTGAATATGATTAAACTGTTCACTCATACTATCAACATCTTGTCGCATTGATTGAAGTGATATGTTGATTTCACTAACTGCCTTATCTGTTTTGTCAGCTAATTTTCTAACTTCATCAGCAACAACAGCAAATCCACGCCCATGTTCACCAGCACGTGCAGCTTCTATTGCTGCGTTTAAAGCAAGAAGATTTGTTTGGTCAGATATATCTTTAATGAGAGATAAGATACTTGTGATATCGGTTGTTCTTTCAGAGAGTCCTTGCACAGTATGTATAGATGTATTTGTAATCTCGCTTAGCGTATCAAGTACATCAACAACAGAGTTTGTTCTTTTAGAAATATTTGCGATACTTTTAGCAAGGGAAGTATTTCTTGAGATGTTCTCCTTTGAACTTGCAACAGATTCGGCCATATTACCTTGAATATCCATAATATTTTTTTTTGCTTCCATGTCATCAAATATTGCTTGAAGCCTTACATTTTCATCTTTGAGTAAATTGTTTTCACTTTGAAGTTTTTCATACTCTACAAGAGGTACTTTTGAGCTTGTAAATAATCCCTAGTTGATAATGTCTTTAATAGTTTATCTCAATTATTATAAATGAGGTATTAAATAAGAGAACATAAATAATTTTATTTATGTTCGTTAAAATAAGTAATAATCCTAGATTCTAACCAGTAGTTAGGTTTAAAAATACTTCCTTGTATAAATCCAACATGTCCACCGTGCGAGGATACCTCAAGGACAATAGATGGTGATATTTCATCTTTAGTTGGTAAAACAGTATCGTTCATAAAAGGATCATCACTTGCATGTATGATTAAAGTTTTTGTGTAAATATCTTTAAGAAATTGTTTTGCACTAGATTGTGTGTAGTAATCCTGTGCAGAAGAAAAGCCATGAATCGGAGCTGTATATGTACCATCAAAATCCCAAAATGTTTTTAGATTTTTAATATCTTTTTCTTTGAAATTAAGAAGTGATTGCATTTCATGTTTTTCATATTTTTTTTGAAGTGATTTTTTTAGACCCTGCATAAGATGTTTTTGATACAACAAAGAAAAACCAGAGTTAATAACATTTGCACAAATATCAAGTTGCATTGGTGCA
>JAFLJZ010000217.1 GCA_022712775.1 Sulfurimonas sp. | reverse complement strand
TATAATCTCATCAAGATAACAAATGCCACCATTACGAACGGCTTTAGTAAGTGGACCATCTTGCCAAAAAGTTCCATTTTCATCAATGAGGTGACGACCAATTAAGTCAGCGGCAGATAAATCATCATGACACACTACTGTATAAACCTCGCGACCTAGTTTTTCACCCATAGATTCTATAAAACGAGTTTTTCCACACCCTGTTGGACCCTTGATAAGAACAGGTAAGTTCATTGAAGCAGCCGCTTCGAAAAGTTCAACTTCATTTGCTTGTGCTTTATAGTAAGTGTTTTGCATTGTATTTCCTCTGTTATTTTATTTTGTTAAATTCATATATATTTCTGGTAAAACTGTTGGTAGTTTTAAAGTATCACGAACAAGAGCGTAACCATTTTTTCCAAAGAGATAGGGAAGATACTCTTTAGCTTCCATATCTATAGTGATACAGTAGGGTGTGATAGCAAGTTTTTTACACTCTTCAATCGCTTTTTTTGTATCTTCGATTCCGTATCTTCCATCGTATCTATCTACATCATTTGGTTTTCCATCACTAATGATAAGGAGGAGTTTATTTTGTGTTTGTTGTTTGTCTAGTATCTTTGAAGATTCCCTAATTCCAGCGCCCATCCGAGTGTAGTAGCCGGGTTTCATAGAATCAATTCTACCTCGTGTATGTGCAGTATACTTTTCTTTAAAATTCTTAATAATCTCAAAACGTACATTTGTATTTTGAAGTGAAGAAAAAGCATAGATTGCAAATCTATCTTGAAGTCTATCAAGCGCTTCACTAAAAACTACCAGTCCATCTTTTATCATGTCTATGATTCTGGTCTCTTGTGTGATTCCCGCCTCAGTTGAGAGTGAAACGTCCGCGAGAATGAGTGTAGACATATCGCGTGTTTTTTTCTCGAAGCTTTCATAAAAGTTTTGGTGGTGCATTGACTTGTTTTGGTGTCCCTTATAGTCTATCCAAGTGTCTATATTGATTTCATCACCATAAGGGAGTCTATCGTTTTTGACACGGTCAAGTTGCATTAAATCAATCTCACCTTGGATTTTTCTAACTATTTTTTGTAGTCTTGGTTCGAGACTGAGTGGTTCTATATTTGTAATAAGCAGAGGTTTAACCCGTACATAGTTTTTAAGGTAAATCTTTTTAGAATAATCCCACTCATCAAGATACTTTCCTTTACCTATTGGGTACTCTTCTTTAGAATCAACAGCTAAATCTAAGTCCATTTTTAGTCGTGCTGAGAGATTTGCTTTTTTCCGTCCGAGTGTTATTTCATCTAAGTCTTCCGCATTATAAAGGGCATCTTCATCGAAACTATCATCTTCGCTTCTATCAACATTTACTTGTTCGAGAATACTCATCATAGCTTCTGGTAAAAAAGCGAGAAGTCCATCGGTTTCTTTTTTATCATCCATTTGATTTGCTTGTTTTTTCATCTTGAGTGTCTCAGTCTGTTCTGGTTTGTCATCACCTCTAAGAGGTTCTTCTTCATCATCAAAAGTGCTATATTTATTGTTTTTACTTAGATTTGGGTAAATCCACATAGGAAATGGATACATGTCAAGCTCGAGATATTGTTCATCTTGTAAATCTTCTTCGTGTAAAGATTTAAGAAATGACAATTCTTGCGTTTGTTCAATGAGAGAGAGTGAGGCTCTTTCATAAAAGCGTTTAAACCCAGGGTAATTTGTTATTAACTCTTTTGTAGCAGACATGTTCTTATAAAGAAGACTTCCTCTATAGTTATCCACTCTTACAAGCATTGCTACAAGCCAAAAATATAACATTTCATTTTCTTTTTTTGTAGGTAAAATTGAGAGTGATGCTGGAAGGTAAAGTGCTTTTTCATCTTGCCAAGCAAGATAAAAAGCATTTCCTAAATCTGAAATTTTCTCGAGTACAGAGCGAGAAGTATCGATGAAGCGTTTATCTGTAATTTGGAGTTCTTTACCTTTTTCACCACCAAGAAGATGATAAAAAATTTTTAACTTTTTAGTAATATCAGAAAACGAAATACTAGCTTCTTCGTAAGATTTGGAAGTTCTTTTTTTTAAAAACTTATCCCAAACCTTACCGATACTCTCTTCGTACTCAAGATATTGAAGCATTTACTACGCCGTAGCCTCTTCTTTAACAAAGAAACTATAAAAGTAGACGAGAAGCCCAACAAATGTCATAACACCAAAACCTAAACGAACCATATAAACAGGAATGATTTCAATCTGTGTTGCCATAAAACTCATAGCATCAACTCCACCCATACGTTGCATGAAAATTTGCATACCACCTGCAACAACAAGGGCAGAAGTAACACCAAGCATACCAATAACCATAAGCCAAAAAGATGTAAGTTCAACTTTTTGTGCTTTAAGACCATTACCATGAAGACGACCACGCATAATTGGCATTGCATACGAGATGATTGTAAATAAAATCATAATATACGCACCAAAGAATGCCAAGTGACCATGTGCAGCTGTTAGTTGTGTACCGTGTGTAAAGTAGTTAACGGGAGCTAAAGTATGTAAAAATCCTAGAACACCAGCACCTAAAAATGCTATTACAGTAGTTCCTTTAGCCCAAGTGAGCGCTACTTTATTGTCATGCTCGATTCTTCTTTGTCTCGCCATAGAAAATGCATAAAGAATCATTAAAAAGAATGGTAAAGGCTCAACTGCAGAAGCGATAGATCCAATCCATAACCAATAATCAGGTGTACCGATGAAGAAATAATGATGACCAGTTCCTACGATTCCAGATACTAAAGTCATAGCGACTATAAGATATAGCCATTTATCAATATGTTCACGATCAACACCAGTTATTTTGATAAGTACAAAAGCTAAAATGGCACCCATAATAAGCTCCCAAACACCTTCAACCCATAAATGAATAACATACCACCAGAAAAATTTATCTAAAACAAGATTTTCAGGTACATAAAATGCAAATAAGAAGAACACTGCTAACCCAGCAATACCAGTTAGTAAAACAATACTAATAACAGTTCTTCGACCTTTTAATACTGTCATACCAATATTAAGTACAAATGAAAGAGCAACAAGCACTATACCTATTTTAATTATAGTTGGTTGTTCAAGGAACTCTCTACCCATGGTTGGAAGAAGATTATTGTAAGTTATTTCTGCAAGTGTCGCATAAGGAACAAATAAATATCCCAAAATGGTAACTACGCCAGCTACTGCAAAAACCCAAAATGTAACTTCAGCTAACCAAGGACTCCAAAGCTCTCTTTCACTCTCTTCAGGTACAAGATAATAAGCAGCTCCCATAAAACCAAACAAAATCAAAACTATAAGAAGGTTAGTATGCACCATTCTTGCTACATTAAACGGAATTTCTGGGAATAAAAAATCACCAGATATATACTGTGTACCAAGTATCAAACCAAATAAAACTTCTCCTGCTAGAAGAATAAGTGCAAAAATAAAATATTTTTTTGCAACCATTTGTGAACTATATTTCATATTATTATCCTTCAATATTTGGAGGCCATTCGTTATCGTCGATACGAGATGTCCAGATTAAGAAATCAGCCATGTTAATGATCTGTTCTTCACTTAGGTTAAATTGTGGCATTTTTCTTCTTCCTGGTTCATTAAGAGGTTGTGCTGCCATCCAACCAGAAAGATAAGTTTTAAATGCTTCCTCATTTTGTAAACCTCTGCGGTCAAATACATTTGCAAGTTCTGGAGCATAGTATGCACCTTCACCCATAATTGTATGACAACCAACACAGTTGTTGATTTCCCATAAATGTTTACCTGCCGCAACAGATCTTGTAATTTTATCATCGTTTGATAGTTCTGGTATACGTTGAACGGTATCGAACGAAAGACCAGCAAATACTAAGATGGCGAATGCACTTCCACCAAAGTAGATATTTCTGGCCATGTTTTTTGTAATTCTTTCAGACATAAATAACTCCCTATTTAAAGTCTACTTAGTTAGTAGTGAAAGAATTATAGCATCTATAAATTAATACTACCTTTAAGTAGTAAATAAGTTTAAATATAATAACCTACGCTATTCAATTTTTAGAAAAAATGATGAAGAAAGAATATACATTTTAGTAGTAAAGTAATATTAATGTTAAGTTAATAATATATAATATATAATGTCAATAAAAAATGACGACGGAAAAACATGGAATTAAACAATACATCACAATATGCTATTCGTATTTTAAGCTATGTAGCTAATTATGGTGCAGATCAATTAATTAGTGCTAAAGAGCTATCTGAAGCATTAAATATCCCTTACAAGTTCTTAACTAAGATTATGACAGACTTAGTAAAGTTAGACTTTGTTATTTCTATCAGGGGTAGAGAGGGTGGTTTTAAACTTTCTCGTGAAGCATCGAGCATAACAATTATGAATATATTAAATGCATTTAATGAGTTTATAGATCATGAAGAATGTATCTTAGGTATAGGTAATTGTGCAGGGTCTGATAGTGGCAAGACATGTATTTTACATGATAAGTGGATAAAACCTAAGGGTATGATACGAAAGATGTATGAAGAAACTACTATAGAAAATATAGAAGGAATCAAATTCAAAGAGTAAAACAAAAACTTTCTTTACCTCCTGGTGATTTTGGAATTTGGCTTGTAGTTTATATAGAACTTATAACTTTTGGTCTTCTCTTTATAGGTTTCGCCTTTGCTCGTCGAAGTGAAGTCGAAATTTTCAATCAATCACAACTTCTCCTTAATCAAACCTCAGGATTTATAAATACAATCATTCTTCTTACTAGCAGTTACTTTGTAGTTAAAGCAGTAGAATCTATAAAAAATATTGACCGAAACTATGCGAATTCAATGGCATCAAAATATTTATTATTAGCTATGGGACTTGGAGTTATTTTTATATTTATAAAAATATTTGAAATATATGAAAAGTATTCACAAGGGATAAACCTAAGTACAAACACTTTTTTTATGTTTTATATTATTTTAATCGTTTTTCATTTTATGCATGTACTTCTTGGCATTATTATTCTTTACAATGTACAGCAAAAAGCGAAGAATGGTGGGTACACACTTGATGATTATAAAGGTGTTGAAACAGGAGCTACATACTGGCATTTAATAGACTTACTATGGATAATATTATTTCCATTAGTGTACATAATAAGATAAGTATGATGACAAATAAAATATTTATAATTTTAATTACATTAAGCTTTTTAACATTTTTAGCAGGTTATTTTAAATTAGTTGGTTCTTTTATTGTAGTGTTGCTTCTTTTAAGTGTTTTTGTAAAAGGGCAGTTAATTATAGAATACTTTATGGGCTTAAAAGATGTGCAGTTGAAGTATAGAATTATTCCAAGTATCTGGTTGATTATAGTGACTGTCGCAATCTTTAGTGCTTATTACTTACCATTAGTTGATTAAATACTAAGCATGAAAAATACTTCTTATGCTTAAAATTTATGTATAATATCCTTATTAAATAGGAGACACTACACAATGCAAACACCCTTAGAAAGTTTTATAGACTACAAAACCGATACTGGAATGCAGTGTGGAAATTATTCTATAGATATTCCTTTACTCCAAGAGGGTGAACAGTATAGATTTCACTTTGATGCGTCTGTTTGTGTAGGTTGTCACTGTTGTGAGGTTGCTTGTAATGAACAAAATAATAATCCCGCAGATATAAAATGGAGACGCGTTGGAGAGATGGAAGGTGGAGAATTTCCAGCCTTTTCTCAACTCTTTAATTCGATGAGTTGTAACCATTGTATAGATCCAGAATGTCTTATAGGGTGTCCTACTAATTCGTATATAAAAATCGAAGAAACTGGAATAGTTATTCACGAAGATGATACTTGTATAGGGTGTCAATACTGTACAT
>JAFLJZ010000216.1 GCA_022712775.1 Sulfurimonas sp. | reverse complement strand
GTTACAGATTTTTTAGTAGAAGATAACTTTGTTTCTAGTGACATTCTAAGATATGCGGCATCTCTAGAAAGTATCAGTGAGCATCCTTTATCTGAGGCAATTGTTCAAAAAGCAAAAAATGAAAATATTATCTTGTCTAAGGTAGAGGACTTTGAATCTATTACTGGCAAAGGTATTCTAGGTACTATTGAGGGTAAAAAAATTATTATAGGAAGTGAAAAGTTACTAGATAATTTCAATATAGATAGTAGTGCTTTAGAGCAATCTGCGAAAGACTTACGTAAAGATGGAAAAGGTGTTATGTTTATGGCTCTTGATTCTATAGTTTGTTCTCTTATAGCGATTGAAGATCCGATTAAATCAACATCAATTGAAGCAATAAAAAAACTACAAGAAGAAGGCATAAAAGTTGTTATGCTTAGTGGGGACAATGAAGTAACTGCAAATATAGTTGCAAAAAAGCTCTCCATAAGGGAAGTTTATGCAAATATTATGCCTGATGGGAAAATAGATGTAATTAAAAAACTTCAAGCAAATGGTGAAATAATTGCTATGGCAGGAGATGGGATAAATGATGCTCCAGCCCTTGCACAAGCAAATGTTGGAATCGCTATGGGAACAGGAACTGATGTAGCTATAGAGAGTGCTGGAATCACTTTGATTAAAGGAGATTTACTTGGAATACTTAAAGTTTTACGACTTAGTCGAGCGACTATGAAAAATATTCGACAGAACTTATTTTTCGCATTTATTTATAATTCTCTGGGAGTGCCAGTTGCTGGAGGTTTATTGTATCCATTTTTTGGAATACTTCTTTCTCCAGTTATTGCAGCTGCGGCTATGAGTTTTAGTTCGGTATCAGTTATTGCAAATGCATTACGATTAAAAAATATAAAAATATAAAAGAATTAAGTTTTATATTTTTTATAAAAAAATCTCTATAGCTCTAGCTAAATCTTCTTTGGTATCAATCCCAAAACTAGTACTAGAAACTTTGAGCATTGTGATTTTCTTTTGATGGTAAATTGCACGAAGTTGTTCTAGTTTTTCTATGTCTTCTATAGGTGCATCTTTTAAGTTACAAAACTCATTTAAACTTCTTTTTGAAAACCCGTAAATCCCAATATGCCCAAAGTACTTTGCTCCACCACCTTGGTTGTGTGGTATTTTTGCTCGTGAAAAATAAATAGCATTATCTTCATCATCGAGAACTACTTTAACAAGGTTTGGATCCTCTGCAGCTTCGGCATTTATAGAATTGTAGCAACTTCCCATGATATAAGGCTCATTGTTTTTTTGAAGTTCTTGTAGTTTCTTCATAAGAGATTGAACAACTTCTGCTTCGATAAAAGGCTCATCAGCTTGAACATTAATAATAAGTTCATCATCACTAAGATTTAAAATATTGGCACACTCATTGATTCTATCTGTCCCACTTTTATGTGTAGTAGAAGTAAGCATAGCTTCAATTCCATACTCTTTACAAGTTTTTAAAATAATTTCATTATCGCACGCAACAACAACTCTATCTAAATGTGCGACTGTTTTTGCTGTTCTAACAACCATAGGCAAGCCACCAATGTCTGCTAAAACTTTTTGAGGAAATCGAGTAGACGCAAGTCTTGCAGGAATAATAATCATTTTTTAAAGCCTTTGAGATATAATTACATTATTATAACGAAACAAATATAGGAAATATTATTTATGCTTCTTTACCAGCCAGAATTGGGATATTGTTACAATAGTGATTCTCTCTTTCTTTATGATTTTATTTCTTCTTTTAAGCCAAAAGGACGGGTTCTTGATGTTGGTGCAGGATGTGGAATCGTAGGGCTTTTAGTTGCAAGAGACAATCCTAAAGTAAAATTAGAGGCTGTTGAAAAGCAGGATGTATTCGTAGAATATGCACAACATAATGCACGGGTAAATAAAATAGAATATAAGTTACATCAGTGTAATTTTTTAGACCTTGAGGTAGATGAAAAATATGACTATATAATTTCAAATCCGCCATTCTATCCAGAAGGTGTAATCAAGAGTGATAATGAAATGTTATTTAATGCAAGGTATAATGTTAACTTACCACTAGAAGATTTTTTTAAGAAGGTATCACGGGTTTTAAAACCACATTCTCATTTCATTTTTTGTTACGACGCAACTCAGTTCGGTCTTATTTGTACTAGTTTAGAAAAGGTCAAAATGAGAGTTGTTGATGCTCAGTTTATTCATCCAAAAAGTGATAGAGCTGCATCTTTAGTTATGATTCATGCAAGAAATGGTTCAAAGTCTTTAATGAAAGTATGGGAACCATTTATAAGCTTTGATGCCAATGGTTTAAGTGCCAAGGCACAAAATATTTATGATAAAGCTAGAACGCAGAGTATAAAATGTCAACTTTAGATGCTTTAAAAGGTAAATTATTATAAGAAAGGATAGATGCTTTGATGTATAAAATAATATTTTTTTCATTCTTCTTTATTTTTTTGGGATGTACAAATAAACATTCAGCAGTTCTTGCAGTAGAAAAAATTAGTAAGGTAGAAAAAAACAATAAAAAACTTTTTCCAAGTGAAGATAGACTTATTATGTTTGCTCTTCGTGCTGAGCAAGTAAAAGATTATTATAGTGCTGCAGAAATTTTTGGAACACTTTATGATAAATCTCTAAGAAAAGAGTATCTTTACCGAGCATTACAAAACCAGTTGTACCTCAAAAAAAATAAACAAGTTATTTCAAAAGTAGATTCAATAGCACAAGGTGCCTTAGATGATTCCATCTTAATACGTTTAAAAGTAATAGCACTTATTCAAGAAAATAGCTTAGAAGAAGCAAAACTTCTTTCTATCGCTCTTGTGCAAGAAAGTGGACAAAGTGATGATTATATACTTGTAAGTGATATTTACATAGCACAGGGAAAATTTGATGAGGCTGTTAAGTATTTAGAGGGTGCTTATCTTCAAGAATATAGTGAAAAAATTCTTGATAGAATGTCTATTATTTTATATGTTGATTTAAAGAGAAAAAAAGATGCAATCGCACAACTTGAAACACATACAAGGATACATGGTTGCTCAATTCTGATTTGTAAAAGATTAATAGCTTTTTATAGTAATGATAATAATGCAGATGGTTTACTCTCTGCATATCTTCGTTACTATAAATTAGATCCAAAACCAGAAGTATCAAAGCAAATTGTTTTGTTATATGGATATAAACAAGAATATGCAAAGTTGATATTATTTTTAGAGCGAAGTTCAAGTGATGATGATACTTTACTTCAGTTATACATAAGTTCTAAGAATTATAAAAAAGCATTTCCTTTAGCACAAAAAATTTATGAAGATACAGGTGATGTTGAGTATCTTGGTCAAAGTGTGATTTATGAATATGAAAATCAAAAAAATAAGAATGATAAAGTTTTTTTAACTAAAATAGCAAAAAGGTTTGAGGAGTTACTCGCAGAAGATTCTAGGGCTTTATATTTAAATTATTATGGATATATATTGATTGATCATGATGTTGATGTGAAAAAAGGGATGAAATATGTACAAAAAGCTTTAGAATTACAACCTGAAACATCGTATTATCTTGATTCTATGGCCTGGGGACATTATAAGCTAGGTGAGTGTAAAAAGGCTCTTAAAATAATACAAAAGGTTCGCACACTTGATGGTGGAGATGATCCAGAAGTGATTTTACATCATGAAAAAATAAAAAAATGTAAGGGTAAAAAATAAAAATGATTTTAGATGACATAATTAAAAAAACAAAAGAAGACTTAGAAAAACGAGAAAAAGAATTTTCACTAGATTGGTTAGGTCGTTCTTTAGCTTTTAATGCAAGAGTTCCCCGTGATGTGATTCCCTATATAAAAGCAACAGAAGAAGACCCATATAGAATCATAGCAGAGGTAAAAAAGGCTTCTCCATCTAAGGGTGTTATACGAGAAAATTTTGACCCTTTAGCAATCGCTCAGGCGTATGAGAGAGGGGGAGCAAGTGCTATTTCAATTTTAACTGAGCCACATTTTTTTCAAGGTTCTTTAGATTACCTTGGTGGAATCAGACGTTATGTTGGAATTCCGCTTTTGAGAAAAGACTTCATAGTATCTAAGTATCAGATTCTTGAAGCTACAGTATATGGTGCAGATTTTATTTTACTTATAGCGGCCGCCTTAAGTAAAAAAGAGTTAAAAGAGTTACTTGCATATACAAGACACTTAGGTATGGAAGCTCTTGTTGAGGTTCACGATAAAACAGACTTAATAAAGGCTATCTATGCTGGAAGTGATATTATAGGGATTAATCATAGAAATCTTCAAACATTTGAAATGAATATGAATTTATGTTATGACCTGATTCCATTAATTCCAAATGGTAAAATTATTGTTGCTGAGAGTGGTATATATGAGCATGGTCAACTTGAGGATTTATCTAAGGCTGGGGTGGATACTTTTTTAGTTGGTGAATCTTTGATGCGAACTGATGATGAAGAGGCTGCTCTTCGTACTTTGAAGAATGGATAACTTGTTTTTATAGTGATATGTAAAAGAACCTGAGTTAAAAAAGCTTATAAACCTAAAGTAAACCTTTCACACACTCATTTATACGCTTCCCATCAGCTTTTCCAGCTAACTCCTTAGAAGCCATACCCATAACTTTCCCCATGTCTTTCATGCTAGTTGCCCCAACTTTAGAAATAATATCTTTGATAGTAGCAGAAAGTTCATCATCACTAAGTTGTGCAGGAAGATACGGCATGTAAAAAGCGATTTCATCAACTTCAATTTGAACTAAATCATCACGACCGGCATCTTTGTATTGGGAAATAGAATCATTTCTACTTTTAACTTGTTTTTGAATGATTTTGATTACATCATCATCACTTAAATCTCTTCTTTCATCTACCTCTATTTGTTTAAATGCAGATGTTAAAAGACGAAGTGCATCTC
>JAFLJZ010000249.1 GCA_022712775.1 Sulfurimonas sp. | reverse complement strand
TTCTTCCGTAATCTTCTAGTTTATGCTCAACTTGGAGTTGATCGCCTAATTCTACTTGATCATCGTACTCTTTTGCATCAGTATGTGAAATAAATTGAGGAGCAAGTTCTTCGTCTGCTAGGTTTTCATCATCATCAGCTACTACTGTAATAGTTTGTACAATATTGATAGATTTTGTTTCATCATTTACAAATGCTTCAAACGCAAAGTTTCTATCAATCACTCTTTTTGCTGCTTGAACAAATGCTGTTTTTAAGCTTTCTAAAACTTTTTCAGGTTCAAGACCTTTTTCATGTGCAATTGCTTCTGCAATATCTAAAATTTTTTCCATTAAAGTGCCTTTTTTAGGTTGTTTCACAAAAAAATAAAATGTTATGTTTGGGGATTTCTTATGAAGTATGAGAAGTATAGCAAAAAGAGTATAAAAACATCTTTAATAAGCTTTTTAGTAGACTTTAAGTATAATGCAAAAATATATTAAACAAGGATTCCTTAGATGAATTTAAAATTTGCAAGAACAGAGATAGAACAAAAACCTAAAAAAGCTGAATTAGCTAAGATTGAAGCTACGGTTGAGAAAGAAGACAGTGTTATTTTTTATTTTGATAGAGATAACTCTCATAAAGATTTACTAGAACTTCAAGGTCATTTTGAAGAAAAAGGTAAGAGTTTTTATATGAGTGAAGTAAAGTATGGTCTTTCTGATAATGAGTATATGTACCAAGTTCACATTGTAAACTAGAGAATAACCTTGAGTAAACTATTATTTATTGAAACTCTGGGGTGCGCAATGAATTCTCGTGATTCTGAGCACATGATTGCAGAATTGCATGAAAAAGAGGGCTATGAGACAACCGATGATTTCAAAAAAGCCGACTTAATTTTAATAAATACTTGCTCAGTACGAGAACGCCCAGTTCATAAACTTTTTTCTGAACTTGGTGGTTTTAACAAGCATAAAAAGAAAGATGCTAAGATTGGTGTTTGTGGTTGTACAGCTTCACATCTCGGACGTGAGATTATCAAAAAAGCTCCTTATGTTAATTTTGTTTTAGGTGCAAGAAATGTATCTAAGATTAGTGAAATTTTACATAAAGATAAGGCGGTAGAAATTGATATTAACTACGATGAAAGTGAATTTGCTTTTAAAGATTTTCGTTCATCACCTTTTAAAGGTTTTATCAATATTTCTATAGGTTGTGATAAAGCTTGTACCTTTTGTATCGTTCCTAAAACACGTGGTGACGAGATTTCTATTCCTGATTCTCTTATAATTGCTGAAGCACAAAGAATAGTTGATAGGGGAGCAAAAGAAATTTTTCTTTTAGGTCAAAATGTAAACAATTATGGTCGTCGTTTTTCAGGTGAACACGAAAAAGTAAATTTTACAGAGCTTCTTAGAAGACTTTCAAAAATCGAGAAATTACAAAGAATTCGTTTTACTTCTCCACACCCTTTTCATATGGATGATGAATTTATAGAAGAGTTTTCATCTAACCCTAAAATCTGTAAGTCAATGCATATGCCTTTACAAAGTGGTTCAACAAAAGTACTTAAAGATATGAAAAGAGGTTATTCAAAAGAGTGGTTCTTAAATCGTGTTACTAAATTAAGAACTATGTGCCCAGAGGCTACAATAAGTACAGATATTATTGTTGGTTTTCCAGGTGAGAGTGATGAAGATTTCGCAGATACTGTTGATGTTATGAAGAGAGTGAAGTTTGAGCAAATCTTTTCATTTAAATATTCTCCTCGACCAGAGACTGAAGCCGAACACTTTACAAATGTAGTTGATGGTGAAGTTGCTTCTAAAAGACTTTCATACATTCAAAGTCTCCATAACGAGATTATGGATGAAAGTAATGTAAAGCTGCTTGGAAACACTTACGAGGTTTACTTTGAAGACCTTCATCGTGATGGTCATGTAGCTGGTAGAAGTGACAATAACATAGTTGTTAAGGTCAAAGGCTCAGAAGAACTGCTTGGTTCTTTTAAAACTGTTAAAATTACCGCTATCGGTAGAACGATTTTAACGGGTGAGATTGTTGTTTAAAAAGTTGTTTCGCACTCTAGCGATAGTTATAGCCCCGGTACTTGCCTCTTTATTTATTCGATTATTATATAGTACGAATAAAAAAGTATTTCACGGACCTAAGTATTTAGCCGATGAAAACTTCATTATGGCATGTTGGCATGGTGAACTTTTAATGATTCCTTACGCATATACAAAATACAGAAAAAATCCAAATGTAAAATTAATTATTTCAGAGCATTTTGATGGAAATTTGATTGCTAAGACTTTAGGTTTTTTTGGTTTTGGAACTATCCGAGGTTCGAGTACCCGAGGTGGTGCAAAGGCCTTAATAGAATCGATTAAGAGCATTAAAAGTGGGTATGATTTAGGAATTACACCAGATGGACCAAAGGGTCCAAGGCATGAAGTGCATGATGGAATCGTAGTGATGGCACAAAAAGCGAAGGTTAAAATAGTTCTTGTTTCTATTAAACCAAGTTCTTTTTGGCAGTTAAATTCTTGGGATAAGTTTGTAATTCCAAAACCCTTTGGTATAATAAACTATTATATCAGTGATTTGATTGATATTCAAGATATGAATCAAGAAAAAGCGAAAAAAATGATTAAAGAGGGGCTAAATAAATATGAGTAGTAAATTAATGATTCCAATAGTTGCTTTTTCTATAATCTTAATGATGGGAATTTATTTTTTAGTCAATCCTTCGTATGAAAAATCAATTCGAGCAAAATATTATTTTGAGATGGGTGAGTACCATGAAGCCTTAGTCTTATCCAAAGAAGCCTTTGCGATAGATGTCTATAATAGAATGGCTTCAACAGTTATGGCGCAGTCCGTAACATCATTAAAGTATGTAGATTATATAGAGATGGGAAGAAAATATATCAAAGAGATAGATGAAATCGCAAAACATGAATTTATTTCAAAGGCAGATAAGGCAAAGATTAGAATCATGTGTGAGATAATGATTGCCTCTTATGTAAAACTCGCTCCTAGTGTCATAACAGATAAGGCATTAGTTGAAAAAAGTGCTGAGTATTATCAAAAATTTGAGAAACTTCTTGAAAAAGTTAATCGAAACATATAAAACTCACTTTTTAGAATCTTTAGAAAACTTAAGAGGCTACTCTGATTTAACAATTAAAAGTTACGATGAAACATTACGTGAATCTTCTAACTATGTTAAGGTTGTTGAAGAAAACAATATTTTGATTATCGACTTGATGGCATATAGAATAAAAATCGCTCATTTAAATGCAAAAACTATTTCAAAAAAATTGAGTGCTTTAAGAACATTTGTGAAGTACTTAAAAGAAGATGGGCTTGTCTGTATTTTAAAAGCAGATGATGCTATAAAAGTTGCTAAAACACTACCGAAACCTATTTCGCATACAAAGATTCTTCAAGCTCTAGAAAAAACCACCCTACAAGAGAAACTCATTATTACTATTTTATATACCTTAGGTTTGAGAATCTCAGAACTCTCTTCACTTACAACAGAAGATATATCTTCAGAGTGGATACGAGTTTTAGGTAAGGGCAAGAAGCAAAGAGATATACCACTTTTAAAGCATACAAAAGAGTTAATAGATGAATATTTGAGTAAAAATGAGATAAAAAAATTTATTTTTGAAAAAAATGGCGAAAAATTAAGCGAAAATAGTTTAAGATATACGATTACTAAAGTCTTTAAAAGGGTTGCCTTGAAAGTTACGCCACATCAGCTTCGTCACTCCTTTGCAACAGCACTACTAAATAATAGCGCGAGAATTTCTGATGTAAGTGAATTACTAGGACATTCTTCTATGGCTACAACACAAATATATACAAAATTAGGTAGCTCGTTGAAGCAGAAAAACTATAATAAAGCACATCCACTATGCGCATTGGACTAAAGAGAGTGCAAAATTAATATGCTTAAAAAACTATATGAAATACTCTACTTAAAAGTACTTGTAAACATAGTTATCGCTGATTCTAAAACAACTATTTATATAGAAATGCTTAATAATAAAGGTGTTGTAAATGGAAGCGAAAAAGAATTTGATACAAAATATCTTAGTTCTGAGATGTATGCGTTTATCCATTCATATACAAATGAAACTCCTTTTTATTATATATCTATTCTTGATAACTCAACTTCTCAGGGTGTGATTCCAACCTGTTCGAAACAAAAAATCAACTATTTTGTGGATGTTAGTGGGAGTGAGTATAAATGCTATGAAAAGAAGTGGACATACTACACTGCAATAAGTGATATTTATGAGATTGAAAAAGTATATGAAAAGACAGGGATAGATTTTATTTTTTCTCCATTTCTTATTTTAGCTTCCTTTTTTAAAGACAAAATAGATACACATTTAGCGATGTTTATTTTGGTAGAAGAAGGCGCTATAAGTTTAAGTATATTTAATAACTCAGAATTATTATTTGGTGATTATATAGATGTACACTCAGAACTTGAAACTGAAGATATGCTTCTTGATGACGAGGATATGGACCTGCAGGATATAGACCTTGACGACGAAGATAGTATAGACCTTGATGATATTGATACTATTGATGACATAGATGAACTAGATGATTTTGGTGATATAGCTGATCTTGATTCTATTGAAGATATAGATGAATTCTCGGAGACAAAAGATGTTGAAGAAGAACTTGCAGATCGAGAAGATGCAGAAGAATATCCTATAGAAGAATCACACGGGTTAAATAAAGATTATCAAAGATTTGTTCTAATCCAGAGTGCAGTAAATAGTTTTTATAGAGATGATAAGTTTGCTAGTGAATTTGTTGAAAATGTTTATATAGCTGATTCTATAGGTGTTAGTAGTGATTTGAAAAAGTATTTAGAAGAAGAGATGTTTTTAAATGTTTATATCAGACATATAGATTTAGCAGTTGAAGTTTGTGAAATAGCAAAGATGGAACTTTCATGAAATATAGCTATATAAAACCAAGAAAAAAATCAGTACTAACACCTGAAATGTACTTGTTAGCAGTCTTTTTTGGAATCACACTTTCCATGCTATTTTTAACATATTTTTTCTTACTTTTTAAGGATTATAGATTTACACAAGAAAGAATATCTATAAGTGAAAAACTAGAGATGACATATACAGAAATAGATATGATCCAAAGTAGAATAATTTTTATTCAAGAAGAAAATATACTTGCAGAAAATATCTTTACTAAAAATACAGTACTCAAAGATTCTATTACAAATATGTTTGATCTTGTTCCACAGAGGATTACACTCTCAGAAGCAAACTTACTTGAAGATGGGTTGATTTTATATGGAATAACGCCGAACAAAGATGTTTATAACTTTATGCTTCAAGCTCCTCTTCGCTCTATTTTTCATCGTACTTATAGTAGTTTTTATCCTGCTCAAAATGGATGGGTACGGTTTGTTTCAACAAACTACATAGATAAAGAAGAAGATATTATGCTTCGAGAGGAAGATATACCTGAGGAAGAAGAGAGTGAATATGAAGATTAATATCTCAAGACAAAATATTTATTTATTAGCATTATCTGTCTTTCTTTTTATTTTTGTACTTATTTTTGCTTTTGGACTTTTAATCCCAGAGGGAAAAGAGTATAGAAATATCAAAGCAGCATTAAACAAAGAAACAATGGAACTTAGAAAGTATGAAGATTTTAGAGATGAAATTTTAGAGCAACATACAGAACTAAAAAGTGAAAATAGAAATATTATTAAAGCCTTTGATACAGAATTTAATGCACAGAGATTCCAAAAGATACATACAGAGCATTTTAACTCATTAACAGTATCTCCAAAAGTGGAATTAGATAATGAACATTTATTTAGTGTTTATGAGGTCCAAACGACTTCAGCAATCGATTCTCCAAAAAGTTTTTATGACTTTTTAGACGCAGTTAATAAAAGCGATTGGATTATCAGCATAAATTTTCCAATAAATTTTAAAAGAGAAAAGCAATTTATTCGTTCAAGTTTTACAATGAAAGTTTATGGTATTGCTCCAGATACAAATACAAGTGAAGAAATTTCAGTTAAGTAATTTTTGAATCTCTAAAAAAGTCTCTTTATTTTCATAGAGATAAGGACGTAGTTTTGTATCTATCTTTAAGATTCTACATCTCTCTTTGAACTCTTTTGACATTGTAATTTGTTTACGCTTAAATGGAATAATAAAAACATAAGTATGCTCTTGGTTTACAACAAACTTTCTTCCTACTACGATAGTCTTTTCATGTTTTAAAAGTTCTCTTTCACTTGCACTTAGAAGATATGAAAGTGTTTTTAAGTGTTTGTCTATAGCAATAATATCAGCACGAATACTTAGAGAGCTTTTAAAGTAACTTAACTCTTTAGAAGAGATTATTTTTATATCTTGTACTAATATTTTTTTATCTTCATCGAGATACTTAAAACTTTTTTTGATTCCAACTGAGTATTTTTCTAAGAGTGGTTGGGTGTGAAAATGACGAAATGAGTTTCTTTTTATATTTTGATCTAGGTTTGTTTCATCTTCAAAGTACTTGATAGTATTTAATCTTAGATACTCAAGTAACTCTGCTTTATCGAGATCCAATAGTGGACGAACAAGGGTATAGTTTTGTCTTAGTTGTACCTCAGACATTCCTGATAGTTCAACACATCCAGCACCCTTGCAAAATTGCATCAACATCCATTCAAACCTATCACCTAAATGGTGTCCTGTTAGTAGGTTATTATAGTTATGATTCTCTATAAGTTCTTCAAAAAAATCATAACGAATTTTTCGTGCTTGTGATTCGAAGTTTGTAGAAATACTTGGAGCATTAAAGAGATGACAAGTAAGATTGTACTTTTGTGCTAATTCTTGAGCATAGGCTACTTCTTGCTTGCTTTGTTCTCGAATATTATAGTCTACTATGGCTATATCAAAGTTTATATTTTGTTCTTGAAGTAAAAAGAAAAGGGCAGTAGAATCACCACCAGCTGAAAAAGCGAGAAGATTTTTTTCTCCTCGTAGTTTTTGGACTGAAGATTGTTTAAGCATTATCCACAGTGGCAGTTAGAATATTTCCAACTAACTCAGTTACTTTTGCTTTATAAATTTTTCCATATGTTAAATCTTGATCTTTTGTTCTATCATTTATATAAATTTCACCATCAATCTCAGGTGCCCAGATAGTTTTTCTAGCACTTAAAAGATACTCATGTTCATCACTTTGCCCATCAATAATAAGTTCAATATCTTGACCCACTTCTGCTGATAAAGATTTTTGCATACATTCGTTTGTAATCGCACCTAAAATTTCAGCACGCTGTGCAATTGTGTCTGCATCTATTTTATCTTCCATGTCGTAAGCTGAAGTTGTTTCTTCATCAGAATATGAAAAAACATTGATTCTATCAAAGCCAAAGTTTTGTGCAAAATCGCACATCTCATCAAACATCTCTTGCGTTTCATTTGGGTGCCCAACGATGAAGCTTGTTCTTACAAAAGAGTTTGGAAGCTTTCTCATAAAGTTAAGAAGTTCAAGTGTTTTATCTTTACCAAAACCTCTTTTCATCATACGAAGCATATCATCATTGATGTGCTGAATCGGCATATCGAAATAGTTATGAAAAATCTTACTTTTTGCGATGTTTTTTAGGAGTGCAATTGTTGTTGTACTTGGATAGAGGTATAAGATTCTAGCAGACTTCACACCGTCTATAAGTTCGATTCTTTGGATTAAAAGAGATAAACCATCTTTGATGTTTTGGTCACGTAAAAATGAACTTGAATCTTGAGAAACAAAAGAAAAATCGTAGTAACCTTTTTTTACAAGACCTTCAACTTCTTTAGCAATAGAATCCAAATCACGAGAGTTTAGCTTACCCTTAAATGATGGAATCGCACAAAAGCTACACGTTTGGTTACAGCCTTCTGAAAGCTTTATATACGCATGATATGTAGAACCTGTTACAACACGTTCCGCTCCATCTATAAGATATACTTCATCAGAAAAACGACTTTTCTTTTCTATAAGAAGTTCATCTATATGGTCATAATCACCAACACCAGTAAAAATATCAACCTCTGGAATTTGCTCCATTAAATCATCTTTGTATCGCTCACTTAAACATCCCGCCATTACAAGAACAGAATCTTCTTTTCTGGCATCATGGAGTGAAAGAACAGTATTTACTGATTCTTCTTTTGCTGCATCAATAAATCCACATGTGTTTACAATGATTACATCTGCATCAGTACTGTCATCTGTCAACTCAAAGTTTTGAAGTTTACCCATCATTACTTCTGTGTCAACAAGATTTTTTGTGCATCCTAAAGATACGATGTGAAGTTTATTACCCATATTTACTACTTTTATATTTAAATTATTTCGTATTATATCGTATAATGTCAAGATGAAAATATATGATGTTTTATTCCTCGGTGGTGGGGCTAGTAGTTTGATGTGTGCATCACATCTCAAATCTTCTTTAAATGTTGGAATCATTGATAATAATGCAAAACTTGCAAGTAAACTCAAAATATCTGGTGGTGGAAAATGTAACATCACAAGTGTAGATGTGAGTGTAGATAATTTTGATGGTGATTCTAAGTTGGTATCACATGCACTTAAGATATTTTCAAAGGATGATTTACTTGATTTTTTAGAGAGAAATAAACTCTCACCTGTAATTCGAAAAAATCGTTATTACTTTTGTCGTGATTCTTCGGATGAGATTATAAACATCTTAAAGAAGCAATCACGCCATGCTGAAATCATACTAAATACTATGATTCAAAAAGTTGAAAAAGTAGATGAGGTATTTGAAGTGAAAACTTCTACAGCGATATACAAAGCAAAAAAACTAGTCATAGCGACAGGTGGAAAAAGTTTTAAAACACTCGGTGCTACAGAGATAGGACTAGACATAGCCAAGTCTTTTGATATAAAGGTAAAGGAGTTTACTCCAGCACTTGTAGGAATGACACTCCAACCTGCACAAGCTTGGGTGAAAGAGCTTTCGGGTCTTAGTTGTTATGTGCATATTAAAGTGGATGATAAACTCTTAAAAGAAGACATGCTTTTTGCACATAAGGGAATAAGTGGACCTTCGGTTCTTTCAGCATCTTTATACTGGAGGAAGGGAAATATAATCATAAATTTTCTTCCAAATGATAATATTTTTGCGCTTACTAAAAATAGTAAAAAGCTTTTAAGTTCAGCGATTCCCTTAGCCAAAAGACTATCAAAAGCAATCTTAAAAGCCTTAGATGTACAAGATATAGAATGTAGAAAAATCACACCAAAAATAAAAGAAAAATTAGAAAAAATCCATGCTTATGATTTTGCACCAGCAGGTAATTTTGGTTTTACAAAGGCTGAAGTTTCTCGTGGTGGTGTCATTGCAGATGAAGTACATCATAATACACTAGAATCTAAAAAAGTTCAAAACCTATTTTTTATAGGTGAAGTTGTTGATGTTACAGGTGAGCTTGGTGGATATAATTTTCAGTGGGCTTTCTCAAGTGGTGTTGTTTGTGCAAAAGCACTAAATAAGCTATAATCTTTTCAATTTAAATAATAGGGATAAACAATGAAATACATACTTACTTTACTTCTAGCTTTTAGCCTTTCTTGCGCAGATTATGTTACTAAAAAAACTTTAGGTTGCCCAAGCATATTTATACTAAAACATGCTCCAATACATGAAGGTGATAGCGGAATGGATATGACTTTATACTCCATAGCTAATAATTGCAAAATCATCTCTAAAAAAGATCAAATTCAAGCGATAGGCTATGACCCTCAAAATTCAAAAGAAATTTTTCAAAAAATACTTCACCGTCAGTCATCAGAAGAATTATTTATTTTAGAGCCACTTGCAGATTCCCACAAAAGCAGCTAATTTAATTTTTTAATTGTTAAAAAAGTTGAAATCTGATTTCAGATAAGTTATAATTTTTA
>JAFLJZ010000215.1 GCA_022712775.1 Sulfurimonas sp. | reverse complement strand
CTTCCCAAAATCAATTGATGTCAAACATTAGAAATATTTCTGTTACACAGGTGAATATTGCATCGGCTGAATCGCAGATTAGAGATGTAGATTTTGCAGCAGAAAGTGCAAACTTTTCACAACAAAATATTATGTCACAAATAGGTTCATTCGCTCAAGCTCAATCAAATGCTGTAGCTTCGAATGTAACGAGACTTTTTAGTTAAGAGGTTTTAATTCCCTCTTGAACCCGGCTTAATAGCTTTATTGCCATCTTTGCATAGTGGACATGATTCTGGTGCATACATCTCAAATGTAAAGTCAGCTAATGCAAAAAATGGAATATCTTGAGGAAGTTTACAGTTTTCTTTTCGTGCAATATTACTATTTTCACGTTTACAAAAACCACGATTAGCTAGAGCTGCTGCACCAACAATCTTTCCACCAAGTGCTTCAACTGCACGTGCTGCTTCCATAGCAGAACCACCTGTGGTAATGATGTCTTCACACATAAGAACTTTTTCACCATCAGATACTTCAAAACCACGACGGATAGTCATAACACCATCTACTCGCTCAGCAAATATAAAACGAACATCAAGAGCAGTCGCAAGAGCAAATCCTGCTATAAGACCACCAAGTGCAGGGGCACAAACGGTATCTATTTTAAGTCCACTTTCTTTGATTTGTACAGCTAGGGCTTCTGCTAAAAGTTTTGCAGTTTTTGGGTCTTCTAAAACCTTTGCAGATTGAAGATAAAATTGTGAATGGTTTCCAGAACTAAGTTTAAAGTGACCCTCTAAAAGAGCGTCTGCATCCATATAGATTTTTTTAACATCCATGACTAAACCTTTAGTATTTCTACTTCTTTTTCTTTTTGAATACTATCAATCATTGCTGTAAATTTATCTGTTACTTTTTGAATAGAATCTTGTGCTGCTTTTGATTCATCAGTTGTGATTTCTTTATCTTTTTCAAGTTTTTTTATTTGGTCATTGGAGTGTTTTCTATCATTTCTTAGAGAAACTTTTGCATTTTCACACATACCTTTCATCTGTTTTACAGATTCTTTACGTTGTTCAACTGTCATTGCTGGAAAAAATAATTTGATTAGATCGCCATCATTAGTTGGAGTTGCTCCAACATTTCCAGCAGAGATAGCAGATTCAACATCAGCTAAAAGATTTTTTTCCCAAGGATTAACAACAATAGTTGTAGCATCTACCGCTATAACAGAACCAATTTGATCAAGAGGAGTTGGTGTACCATAGTAGTCAATTTTTATATTGTCTAAAACAGAAGTTGTAACCTTTCCTGTTCGTAGTGTTTTAAAATCTCTTTGCATATGTTCTATGCTTGATTGCATTTTTGTTTCACAGGCAGTATTTATTTCGTTTAGCATTGATTTTCCTTGAATATAATTGCGCATAGTTGCAAAAATGCAACTATTTTGAAGTGTTTGTTTCTGGTATAACTTCTGTAGTTGTCGTTTCAACTGTCATAACAGCAGTTGGTGCAACAATATTTGTACTCTCAATCATGTCATCAAGAACAGATGCTTGATTTGCTTGAGAATATAAATAGCCTAAAGTAAGTGTATTTAGAACAAATAAAAATCCGATTGTAAACGTAACCTTTGCTAAAAAATTTCCTGGGCCTTTGGCACCAAACACAGACTCATTTGAGCCACTATATGCACCAAGCCCGATGCTTGAGCTTTTTTGTAATAATACGGCTATTACTAAAATAATAACTAATACTATTTGAACAATAAGTAAAAAACTAGTTGTCATATATAAATTCCTGAATATAAAAGTGGCGAATTATATCTAAATAATAGTAAGATTAAGATATAATTTTAAAAACTAACGTAAGAGAACATAAATAACTCCATTGAAAACAGTATTTATCTTCTCTTACTTATAACTTGGACTATATGAATGAAAGACTACAGAATTATTATATTTATCGCTGTTATTGCCTTATTTCTCTTGCAAATATTTGTACTAAAAGAAGATTCTCAAGAAGAGACTAGCACGAAAAAAATCGTTACGCTAAGCACCTTTGTTCTTTATGATATAGCACAACATATATCCGAAGATACATTTGAACTAGTTAAAATCATTCCTACTGGAGTTGATATTCATTCGTACGAGCCTACACCAAAAACTATGGCAAAAGTAGAACAAAGTCATTTAGTTGTATACAATGGAGCGGGCTTAGAGCCTTGGCTGACTTCTTTTGATTTTAAAAATAGAGCAGTTGGAATTGGTAATTACATTAGAATTAGAAGTCTTGATGATAATGAATTTGATACACATGCTCACCATGATCATCAATGTGCACACTCTACTTTAGATCCACATATTTGGCTAGATATAGAAAACATGAAAAGAGCGACGGATATTATTACGTATGAGTTTATAGCGATTCAACCACAATATAAGTTGCGTTACCTTGAAAATAGAGATAAATACTTAAAGATGTTAGTCAAACTTGATGATTCATACAAACAAAAATTAAGTATGTGTAGACTTGATACTATTGTAACGAGTCATAATGCTTTTTCATATCTTTCAAGAAAATATAATTTTAATGTTAAGTCACTAACAGGACTCTCTCCAGATGCAGAATCATCACCGAGAGATATTATTAGAATAATAGAAGACATTAAGGCACATAATGTATCCGTTGTATTTTTTGAAAATTTTACAAGTAACAAGTCTATGAAAAGTGTAGCAGAGCAAGCAAATGTAAAACTAGATAGCTTACATCCTATTGGAAATATCACAAAGGACGATGCTAAAAATAATGCTACATATGAGAGTATTATGATGAGTAATCTTGATAAACTCTCCGAGGCACTTATTTGCCAGTAAACTTCAAGGTACCAATCTTCGATGTTAAAAACTTAAGCTTTAGCGTTGGAGAGCACACTATTTTATCTCACATATCTTTAGAGATATTTCATTCAGAATATATTGCGATTATAGGTCCAAATGGGGGTGGAAAAACTACACTCATTCGGATATTGCTTGGACTTGAAAAGAAAACAGATGGAGATATTAAAATCTTTGGTAAAAAAATAAAAAATTTTAAAGAATGGGACAAAATAGGTTTTGTTCCTCAACGTGCTTCTCTTGTTGATAAAAACTTTCCAGCAACAGCCTTAGACATTGTAAAAATGGGGAGAACTTCAAAGCGAGGTTTCTTTACTAAAGAAAGTGACGAAGATAAAGAAGCTGTATATGATGCAATGCAAAAAATGGATATTTTAAATCTCAAAGATAGAATGGTTGGGGCACTCTCCGGTGGACAAAGACAAAGAGTAATGATAGCACGTGCATTAGCCTCAAAGCCAGAAATATTGATTTTAGATGAACCTAACACTGGGGTAGATGTGCTTTCACAAAAAAAGTTTTACGCTCTTCTTTCAAAGCTTAATAAAGAAGAAAATATAACTATTGTTTTCATTACGCATGATATTGGTGTAATTGCAGATGATATTGGTAGACTTTTTACTATAAATCAAAAAGCTACAATATGCAATGATCCAAAAGAGGCTCTATCTTGTCAAGAAATGAGCGAACTTTATGGAATATCTGCACATTTAGTTCATAACCATAAGCACGAGCATTAGTATGTTTGAAGTTTTAGAATATGAATTTATGCAAAGAGCTTTTTTAGCTGGAATACTTATCGCAATGCTAGCATCCGTTAGTGGAACCTTTGTAGTTCTTCGGCGTTACTCAATGATAAGTGAAACACTCGCACATTCTGCCTTGGTTGGAGTTGCAGTTGGGCTTGTTGCAGGATATAATCCTTTATGGATGGCTGTTATTGTGTCTGTACTCGCCGCTTGGCTTATAGAATACCTCAGAAGTACTTTTTCTTTGTACTCTGATGCTATATTAGCTATTCTTTTATCTGGTTCTTTGGCAATAGCTGTGATTATTGTATCAATAGGGGGAGAATTTAACAGTTCGTTATTTTCTTATTTATTTGGTTCTATACTTTCTGTAAGTAACCAGGATATCACTACTATTTTTCTTTTTGGAATTGTAGCTTTAGCATTATTATTAACTTTTTCAAAAGAATTTTATTTTATTGCATATGATGAAGAGGTTGCAAAGGTTAGCGGCATAAAGGTTAAGTTATTAAATTATCTTCTTGTAACGATAGTCGCTATTATTATTGCTTTATCTATTAGAGTTATAGGAACCTTACTTATTGGCGCGTTAATGGTGATTCCAACTGTAGCAGCCCTGCAGTTTAGAGTTGGATTTTTACAAACATCTTTTCTTTCTTTAGTTATCGCGATGTTTAGTGTTATATCTGGTATGACAGTGTCTTTTTATTTTTCTCTACCTTCAGGTGCAACTATTGTTTTAAGTGTTTTAGTGATTTTTATCATCTCTTTGATAATAAATAGAAAATGAAAATAAGCTCTGAATTTTCTAAATATGCATCAAATTACGATTTTTTTAACAGTATTCAAAATAAGGTTATAAAAAAACTATTATCAAAACTTAGGGATAAACCACAAAATATTTTAGATTTAGGTTGTGGAAGTGGAGCACTATACAAGGCCCTAGATTGGAAACCAAAACATTTTACTGGAGTGGACTTTGCTCCAGGTATGTTAGAGTTACATCCAAAATCAAAAAATATAGAATGTATCTATGGTGACTTTAATGATGCTATGCTTTTTGAGAATCTTAGTACGCATCAATATGATTATATATTCTCAGCCTCAGCTCTGCAATGGGCTGAAGAACTAGAATTTGCATTTAAAAAAATACAAGGTTTTAATGCACCTATCTCTTTAGCAATATTTACTTCTGGAACCTTTAAAACATTAAATCAAACGGCTAGTCTTGAACCATTATTATTGAGTGCTCAAAAAATTCAAGAGTACGCAGACAAATATTTTAAAGTAAACGTTGAGGTAGTACAATATAAGTTAGCATTTGATTCTGTACGGGAGATGTTTAGATATATTAAAAAAAGTGGAGTAAGTGCTTCTCGCAATGTTTTAACATATAAGCAAACGAAAAAACTAATGAAAGAGTATCCATTAAACTATCTTGAATTTGAGGTTGTTTTTATTCATTCTCGCTAAATTTATAAAATATTGTAAGGAAGCTGTTTGTTGTTATCTCGATATCGCATGATATCTTCATATAACACGTACGCCTTATTTGAGGCGGTAAATATTTACATCTATCACCCGAAAGGTTCGGGGGATAAAGTACTTTTAGTCATCTCTACCAAAAATACCAAATAAGTGAAGTAGCGCAGTAAAGATATTTAAAAAATCTAAATAAAGTGCAATAGCACCATCAATAGGAGTTTCATAAGCCCCTTTCATAATGTTTTGTGTATCATAGATAACTAGTATGCTAAATAAAATAACTACAGCACCAGAAATAATAACATGAAACATTGGATTGCCAAGAAAAATGTTAATAATAGAAAAACCGATGATTACCAAAAGAGCAATCATTAATGGTTTTCCATAACCAGTAAAATCTTTTGTAGTTTTGATAGCATAAAAACTCATAGCACCAAAAACAACAGACGTCATAGCAAAAGCATTACCAATAATGGAAGCACCACCAGCCATTCCAAGTGTTCGAGCTAAAAGAGGAGCAAGCATTAGTCCTGTCATAAAAACGAAACCAAACATAACCATAAGATTAATCCCTGGCTTGTGTTTTATAAAATGTAAGCCAATTAATAAACCAATCTCTAAAGCAAATAGTGGCCAAAAATAAGCCTGAATTGTTGCTGCCATTGGCACACCAACATATGCCCCAACTGCTCCAGCCATCATTGAAGCTGCAAAAAGCTTATATGTTTCTTTAACAAAAGATATAATTTGTGAGTCACTTTTCGAAGCTGACTCATAAGCAAAAGAGTTGTCTCTTGCGTAATCACGATCATATAATCCCATTTATAATTCCTTTAATGTATATTAAATGACATTATATATGATTCTGGGTTAATAAATAGCAACAATTATAAGCTAAAGCTGTTGATTAAAAAGAAAAATAAGTAAAATTGATAATTTTATAAACACTTTGGAGTTAATTTGTAAATTCTTTTATAAAGTCCTTGACATAAAATATGAAACCTCCTATAATTCCCATCCACAAACAATGACACCTTGTTTAAAAGGTTACGGTCACTTCGAGTTGAAGAGACAAGAGAATGTTTGAGATCATTGAAAACTAAGCAAGTAATAGACTGATTAGTACTAACTAAACAGTTGATAGATATTACTTAGAAATAACTAATAAAAACAACAACCGTCTATTCTATTTTGGATTAAGAGATTAAACACTTTATTGAGTTTAATTGATTAGTTCCCTATAGTAATAGATAACTATACAAGTCCACTAACCGTTCACGCAGTTGGTGGCAATACAAAGCCAATGAATTTTAATTCTTGGGCAGAAAGATCAGTAATTAGTTTACTATCTTTTCATAATCATCTTAGGAT
>JAFLJZ010000214.1 GCA_022712775.1 Sulfurimonas sp. | reverse complement strand
TCAAAGAGAAACAACTGACTTATTTAAAATCTTGGAGGATTAATAAATGTGGAAAGATCAAGTAATAGTTTGGCAAGATACTGCTCACAAATGGAATCAATTCGGTGAAGTAACTGAACTACCTGATATTGACGATGAGCTATATGCTAAAGGAATTGTAGTTTGGAAAAAAACTACATTAGGAGACTTTGTTGACAAAGCCTTATCATTATTTGAGTCAGGAAAAGACTTTTTAGAAGATCAAAACATCTTATCGGGTGCTATGCTTGCCATTGCTACAGTCAGTCTTGTACCACTACATATTAAGATTATTAAAGATGATGATATTGCTAATAAATTTTTATCTCTTATTAAAAGAGAAGAAGCACAACACTTTATTTTAAAGAAAACTTTTAATGAAAGTGAATTTGGAAAAATTGAATCTTTGAAGTTATTAATTGCTGACTTGGTAAATAATAAAGTGTTAATTGAAACAAATGAGAAATATATAATCAATGGCAAAGTATTAAATGGTGTCCATCTTTCAGATGATGATATTTAGTAACTTACAGATTTAACCAATCAGGTACACCAGCGTTTGTATCTCATTTTAAGTTTTCAGTCTTGAGAGTTATTTTATGAAGTGTTAATTTTCTAAAATAATTGGATTGTTGCACAAGAAGATGTCTTATTCTTTGGTCAGGTATCATAGAAATATCACTATCTATCTCATCAAAAAATTGTGTAGCTTGCTCGGGACTTTTTCAAATTAAAATAGTGTCACACTCTTCCAGTCTATTAATGATAGAATCAAACTTATTGGTCATTGAAGTAGCACTATTTCTAAGTACGTTTGACTGCTCTAAAAGTAAATCTTTAAGAGCCGGTATACTAATAGCCTTTATTTTTTTATCTTGAATATCAAAAAACTCATCAATCTCAGGGGCAGATTTACCTTTAAGAAATTGGTTTATATTTTTAACAGTTTTTTCAAATAAAGCCACTGTTTGAAGGTCTTGCTTATTAGGTTCTTTTTGCATAGTATGAGTTTGTTTATAATACAAACAGCTTATCATCTTTTGAGTGAAATACAAGAAAAAGTTTAGTTCTTTACTTTTTATTTCAAAAGTAACAAAACAATTTTAAAAACTCTAAATCCAAACAAGTTGGATATCGAGCTTTTAAAAGTAATTTATAGTTAAAAAACTTTTATATTACAATTTTCCCTAATCTTCCTAATCTCGCTTGTATAGACCCCTTTGTTCGTTCAAACATAATGACTAATTCTTCTATAGTACACCCTTCATCAAACTTCAATACTAATTTTTCATTTTCTTCTTCTAGCCAAGATTTTCCTGCATTTTTAGGTAGTCTTTCTTTTCTCTCTAATCTTTTTTCTTCTTTATCTAATGCTAAGATAGAGTTAATTAATGCTTGTACGACTTTGTCATCCTTACAAATATGATTATCTTCAAGTAGCTCACCAGTTAATGGATTAATGCCATCAACTAATTGTTGAATAATTGTTTGATCTTTTTCCACTTATTTCCCTTTTACAAAGTATTTTTAAAGTCGTAATAAATTAGACTAATTCATCAAGTACTAAAATATAAAATGGAATTCTAGGTTTAAATTTTAGGGGGGTGGTCGGTTAGCTCCTCCTATCCTACTTCTTCCAATTATATCCATAAGTTACATCTTTTTCCGTAACAGGCGATGTACATACGGCTTGCTCTAGAAGTCTTCTAAACACTAGTCCTCGACTTTTAGAAAGCCTGCGGTTAAATCTAAAAGTGAATTCTTCCAAATATGCCTGTAGGTGCTCTTGGGAAAATGATCCTTGATGTGTGCCAAGGATCCAGCGCTTTAAAAGTGCTGCGATTCGGTGTACTCCTGGCATTGAAACGTGTGCTTGATCAGTAGAGCTTGAAACCACTGTTTTTTGATGCTCATATCCAAAGGATTCTAGCTCACTGTAACCACTCCAGCCATCTGTGTGAATACTACTATCAGACTCGACTGTATCACGAATAAAACCTATCAAGCTATCTCCAGAGGCATCCGGGATAAAGCGCATTCTAATACGACCATAACCTTTTGGATGATGTAACTCTATTGCTATGACTACAATACTTTTCTGAGAACCTCGTCCTCTTTTGCCTCCCTCATCAATGCCTCCGACCAAGGTTTCATCAATTTCTACTGTTCCTGAAAGCATTTCTCTTTCAGTACGTACCATTGCTACTCTAAAACGCTGAAGCATCGTCCAGGCAACACGGTAAGAGATTCCCAGTGTTTGCTCAATAGTTTTGGCTGACATACCACTCTTTGCAGTCGTTATATGCCAGGCAGCTTCAAGCCAAGTTGTCAATGGCGTTCTTGTTTTGTCAAAAATAGTTCCTGTAGTAACTGTGGTTTGATGTCGGCAATATGGACATACAAGTCTCCCGTGTGTCTGTTGCCAAGGCGTGGAAGGTGTTTTGCATTTTGGACAAACAAAACCGTCTTTCCATCGTAATTTAACTAAAAAGGCAGCGCAACTTTCATCGTCAGGGAACATTGATACAAATTCTCTGTATGTTCTCGGATAATCCTCTCCTGCGATCAGTATTTCATCTTTTGGCTGATTCATACGCTAATTATAGCATAGGAGGAGCTAACCGACTACCCCCC
>JAFLJZ010000213.1 GCA_022712775.1 Sulfurimonas sp. | reverse complement strand
ACGACGCTCTTCCGATCTGTGGTGAAATTAGAAGTTGGAAAACGGGGAGAAGTCTTTATCCTATAGATACACTTAATGATGAAGATAAACATGGGATACATGAAGTAAACTTATTTCCAGGAAGAGGACTACTTATTCCAGCGGAAGTTTTTAGAAATATAGGCAATTATGATTCTAATAACTTTCCTCAAACAATTGCAGATAATGATTTTGCACATAGAGCAATTAATTATGGTTATAAAATATATTGTAATTTTGATGCTAAAATTAAAATATACCCAGAAGAAAGTGCAACAGTATCAATCAAAAATCAAAAATCAATAATCAATTATATAAATCACTTATTTGGATTAAGGGGTGGTGGAAATTTAATACGATTTACTAAATGCACATTAAAAAATTGTCCAAAAAAATATTTATTCTTTTTTCTAATTAAAGGTATATCTGCTAGAATTGGTGGATATTTATTGGAATGGATTAGAGAAATAAAGATCTTAGAAAATGAGGGAGAACAATTAAGATGAATCTTTTTTTAAAAGAAAAAATAATTGAAATAATAAAAAATAATAATATATATCCATTTTTGAAAAAATATTTTTATCAAACAAAGTCTAAAGCCTATATGCAAAATATCTTAACTGCTAGCGAAGCAAATGAGTATATTAGTAGTTTATTATTATCTGACCGTCCAATAGTAGTTTCAAGACTCGGATCTAGTGAGTTAAGTGTATTGAAATCTTTTATAAATAAAAAAGAGTATAAAGATAAACATAAAAACATATTGAAAAAAAATGCTGGATTTTTCCCAGTCGATAAGAAAAATATTGATGAGTTCTGTAAATTATATATTGACATACTTCCAGATATTGATTTACTAGGAATTAGTTATATTCCATTTGAAGATCATATGGCAAATAATTATTCTAAAGATACAAAATTAACATCTTTAAGAAATTTGGAACCATATTTTTTTGAAAATCCTTGGTCTCAACATTTAGAGGGTAAAAAAGTTTTAGTCATTCATCCTTTTGCAAAGAGTATACAGTCTCAGTATGAGATTAGAGAAAAACTATTTCCTAATACGAAAACCCTTCCAGCCTTCGAGTTAATAACATTGACTTCTGCTCAAACGTTAGGAGGTGGCGATGGAAAATATAAATCTTGGTTTGATGCCTTGAAAAATATGGAGAATCAAATAGAATTGATTGATTTTGACATAGCCATTATTGGAGCAGGTGTGTATGGAATACCACTTGCTGTATTTATTAAATCACTTGGAAAAAAAGCTATCCATCTAGGTGGATCAACTCAGATGTTATTTGGTGTTTATGGGCAAAGATGGGCAATTCATCCAGACTTTCAAGGTATTATTAATGAATACTGGATTAGACCACAAGCAGATGAAAAACCAAAAAATGCAAGTAGTGTTGAAAATGCATGCTATTGGTAAAGAAAGGGTATGGATAATAAGAAATTAACAGTAGAAAAGTACCTTTCGCTATATCACTTAAATAGAAGTATAAAGTCTAAGGGTAAATATCAAATGGAACAAATAAAGGAATATAAACTATGGTAAGTATAATTATACCTGTGTATAATAGAGGGGATCTACTTGAAAAAACTTTATCATCTATTAAGTTTCAAGAAGGAATAGACTTCGAAATAATTGTAGTTGATGATAATTCAACTGAAGAAAATATTGAAAATATTACAAATAAATATGGTGCACTGTATCTGAAAAATATAGGTAACCTTGGTGCACAGAAAAGTAGAAATAAAGGTGTTGAATTTTCAAAATACGAATACATTGCTTTTTTAGATAGTGATGATTTATGGGTATCGCAGAATAAACTTTTACTTCAATATAATATTTTAAATGAGAGAAAAGATATATCCATTGTTTTTACAACTTTAGAATACATAGATGGTTTGGGAAACATTACATCTCGTCAGGAAGATCAGTGTGATATCGATTTTAATAACTTTATAAGAAAAATTTTAAGAAAAGATATTATTGGTACTTATTCATCTGTTATGATGCGGAAAAAAGATTTTATGAAGGCTGGAATGTGTAATACTGATTTACCAGCTAGACAAGATTGGGATTTATGGATACGATTATCCATTCTTGGCAATGCATATAAATTAGCAGATTGTATTACTCAATATAGAATACATGAAAATCAAATATCGTCTGCTTATAGTAAAAAAATAGATGGATTTGCCCAGTTATTGATAAATCATAAAAAACTTTTCTTTTCAAATGGGGAAATGAAATCATATCATATACATTTATTTAAACTCGTACTCTTGAGTGTATTAAGAAATGCCACTAGTTCTAACTATGAAAAACTATTTTTAGACAATTATTTTGCATCTCAATCAATGAAAACTATTGCTTTTATAATAAAAAACTTATTGCCAATTCCGCTTATTGGTAAAAAGATCAAAAATATGTTGTCATCAACCTATCTTTTTAAAGGTTTTTGACAATAAAACTAAAACTAACAGTGGACTTTAGTTAATTGGCTTTTTTAAAGTGATGTTATTACCAAAAATGATACTTGCTCCATCCGTATTTCGATGTAATACTTTAGCATTTTTAATATAAATTTTATTATCTTTTATAGTATTTGACTTATCAGTTTTAATTCCATAACCACGAATAGCATCCCAAGGCTTTGGAGTATTTAGTTCTATATAGTTATCTGTCAGCAATGTATTTGTACTATTATCAATCCAAACTAAGGCTTTAGAGGTATTACTTCTCATAATATTATGCTGCACTATCATTTGATTTGTTTTTAAGAGATAGAATGTCCCTTCAATTTCATTATACATAATGGTAGTTCCTTGATCTCCATAAAATTGTAATCTATTACGTGACTGTAATTTATTATTTATTATTTCACTTTTAATTGTATTGCTGTTACTATTTATTGCATCATTCGCATTATATATAGTATTGTCTGTTATAAGCGTATTTATTGTCTTAGATGTTTCTATACCCCACCTATAACCATTTATATAATTATTACGGATGATTGTTCCATTAATTCTGTCGGATAAGCTGATGGCAACATGAAAACCACCATTATAAGTTATAAAGTTCGTATATGAAAAATTATTATGATCAATAATTACATTTATTATAGTGTTTATATCATCTTTATTTTTGGTTCGGTGAAGTATTTCAATAGCGGCTCTTTGTATATCTATGAAGTGATTGTCACGAATAGTAAAACCATCAATAATGCTAGGCTTTTTTGCTACAAGTAAGATACCATTAGTTTTAACTTTCGCCCCATTAAAAGTACAATTTTTAATGGTAATATTTTGATAAGTCCCGCCATCAAAGTATAATGCTCCAAATATAGTATCTTTAGGTGGTTGATAATTAAATGTGATCCCATCGATTATCAAATTACTTATTGATTTGGTTTGTCTGAAAATACCATAATCTCCAGTACCAATTAATGTACCTTTTCCAGAAATCAGTTCAACACTATCTGGAATATTTATTGCCTTAGAAATAAGATATTTTCCCTCGGGAATATAGATTTTTTTATATTTTTGAAATGCTGCTTTAAAAATGATTGTATTATCTGTAACCCCATCTGCCACTGCACCAAATTGGAGAATATTTATAATAATTGTCGAGTTATTTATTTCTGTATTTTCGATAATTTTAGCTTGTATAGGATGTTTATGACTTATGCTCACAGGCTGTAGATATGAAGATGTGAAGTCAAAAGGATTTTTATAATAAGTATTTTCAGAATTAGCTACTTCTAGGAATATCAAAATGAGTAAGAAAAGTTTATGCATGAATATCCTTGTTAAAATATTTATTGACGAATAATCGTTTTAATAAAAATAAATAATATAATGGAGATAGAAAAATTGGTAAATTTAATATCAAAATATCGTCTTCTGATAATTTAAATCGTCTAAATATACGGTACATAGTTTTATTGTATATGGGATACAAACCTATATCACGCCAGTCTTTTAAGAATAGTGTTTCTTCTTCTACAAGAGCATTATTATATATTTTTAAACATAATTTATCTTTAGCATTAGATACTAAAATATTTTTTCTTAAGTTAACGATGATTTCCTCTGGTAGGGGTGTATCAAACATCTCTTTTGTCATGGATAGACCAAGATAAACCATTGGTTTTATTTCCATTACTTCGGATGATTTTAAAATATGTATCCAGTTTATTGTAGCACTATTTCTAATTACTCGATCAATATCTACTATCCATTCTATTCGTTCCCAAAGATGTTTAGACCCATGAAGTAAAAGAAATAAAAGGTTTGCCTCATTATCTAAGGTAGGAATGGACTGTTTATTAATCATGCATCTAATTGGGTTTTCTCGAAATAATTGTAAATTACTTTTTGCCAAAAGTTTTCCATCAAATAAACGCCAATGTACTTCTATATAAGTAGTTTTATTTTTGTTAGAAAAGGTGATATCCTTAGCAACTCTAAGAAGTGTCTTATTTTTAATAAATTCTAGAGAATGTTCAAAGATGAAGCCATTGTTTGTAAGGATTTGTCCTGCATTCCATAAATCATCTTGAACTATTAAAATATCTATATCGGCATATTGTCTGATTGTACTATCTCCATGAATGATTTGAGACAGCACAGGCCCTTTGATGGCAAGAGCATTGATACCATTGTTTTCTAAGAGTTTCATAACGGTTAGCAACTCTGTAGTCATCATCAT
>JAFLJZ010000212.1 GCA_022712775.1 Sulfurimonas sp. | reverse complement strand
TTCATGGTACACTTGAAGCTATTAGAACTTCAATTACAGCACTTAGAAATGATGAAGTTAAAGTAAACATTATCTCTGCTGGTGTTGGTGGAATTACAGAAAGTGATGTTGAACTTGTTAATAATTCTGAAAATTGTATTCTTCTTGGATTTAATGTTCGTCCAACTGGTTCAGTTAAGGCAGCTGCAAAACAAAAAGGTGTTGAGATTAAAACATACTCAATTATCTATCAACTTATTGATGATGTAACTGGTATGCTTACTGGTATGATGGCTCCAAAATATACTGAAGAAAATACTGGTCAAGCAGAAGTTAAAGAAGTATTTAAGATTCCTAAGGGTGTTGTTGCTGGTTGTATTGTTGTTGATGGAAGACTCATCCGTGGTGGAATGGTTCGTGTTATTCGTGAGGGTGTTGTTCAATATGAAGGTGAGCTTACTTCACTTAAACGCTTCAAAGATGATGTTGAAGAGATTGGTAACGGTTACGAGTGTGGTGTTGTTATTAGTGGTTATGACGATGTTGTACCTGGTGACGTTCTTGAAACTTTCAGAAAAGTTGAGCAAAAAGTTTCTCTATAAATGACTGAAGCTCAGATAAAAATTAAGAGAACAGAATCAGTTCTCTTAGAATTAATTCCCCAAGCCCTTGGTGGAATGAATGATAAAAGACTTCATGAATTAAATATTATTGATATTAAATGCTCTCGTGGAAAAAGTGATGCAAAAGTATTTATAGACCCAAAAGAGTACTCTGAACAAGAGAAAAGAGATTATCTTAAACTTCTTAGAAAAGCTCGTGCAATTATTGTTGCACATTGTTTAAAAGATCAGGGTTGGTATCGATGTCCAATTTTTACATTTGAGTTTGATGAGCACCTTAAACAAGCTCAAAATATTGATGATTTATTTAAAAAAATAGCTAAAGATAGAGGAGAAGAGTAATGTCATTACAAAGCGATATAAACTCATTTGTTACATCTGTTGATTTAGAACTTTACGATACAAGCATAGTAAGTGAAGGTGAAGAAACTATTTACCGTGTAAGTGTGATTTCTAAAGAAATTAAAGATGGTAAACGGGCAGGTGTTTCACTTGATTCTTGTGTTGAACTTACGCATATGATTTCGCCCCTTTTAGATGTTACACCACCTGTTTCAGGTGATTATAGACTTGAAGTTGGAAGTCCTGGAATAGAGCGAAAAATTACAACTATAAATCATTTTAAATTAAGCCTTGGTGAAAAAGTATCTATTTTAGCCCAAGAGAAACTAAAGTATAGAGGTGTTTTACTCAAGGTGGAAGGCTCAAAGCTTTTTCTTGAGATTGAAGATGAAACGGTCGAAGTCGAATTTAATGATGTTGTTAAAGCAAAAACTTATTACGAATGGTAATCGATAACAACTTTTATATGAGCCTAGCCTTGAAAGAGGCTTGGAGATATCAAGGTTTAACTTATCCTAATCCAGCCGTTGGTTGCACAATAGTTGGTGAAAATGATGAAGTCTTAGCAGTCGAGGCACATCATAAAGCTGGTGAGGCTCATGCTGAAGTCAATGCGCTTAAAGCTGCTTACTTTAAACTAACAAATGATACATATATATTAGCACTAAAATCTTCTGTAGATATTCACTCGCATCTTTTAAGTAATCATAATGAAATTTTTAAAAATACTAAACTTTATACAACATTAGAACCATGCTCACATTTTGGAAAAACTCCTTCTTGTGCTTCTTTGATAGCTGAACTTGGGATTAGAGAAGTATATGTTGGTAGTTATGATTCTAACCCAGAAGCAGAAGCTGGGAATATGATTTTATCAAAGAATAATTGTACTGTGTATACTGAATTACTAAAAAAAGAGTGTGATGCCTTAGTGGAGCCTTTTAATACTTGGCGTAAAAAGAACTTTGTATTTTTTAAATGGGCACAAAGACTTAATGGAACTACAGATGGTGGTGAAATATCTTCAGAGCAATCACGAAAAAATGTTCATGCTATGCGAGATGTCTGTGATTTGCTTGTTATTGGTGGAAATACAGTACGTTTAGATAGCCCTACGCTTGATGCAAGACTTATTAATGGTAAAGCACCAGATATATTAATTATCTCGCGTAAACAAGATTTTGACACAAGTATTCCACTGTTTGGAGTTAAAAATAGAAAAGTATTTATAGAAGATAACTTTTCTAAATTAGATGCGTATAAAAATATAATGATAGAAGGTACTTCAAGTATGTATGAACTTTCACGTGATTATGTAGATATGTATCTCTCGTATATAGCTCCAAGCCTAGGTGGAACTGAAATATTTAACACCGCCAAAGATAAGTTCGAAATTTTAAATATACTCCAAGAGACACAAGATATAACTATGTGGCTAAAAAGGGAATCGTAATGGAAAAACAAGAAAAAATAGTTTCAATGTTTGATGATATCGCTCCAACATATGACACTGCAAACCGTGTTATGAGTATGGGAGTTGATAAGTCTTGGAGACGTAAAGCTTGCGATTTATCATATGAGTTTTATGACAGAGATTCTATAGAAAAGATTGTAGATGTTGCTTGTGGAACAGGTGATATGATGGATTTTTGGAATTCTCGCGCACAAAAAAAATCTATAAAAATCAAAGAAATAGTTGGAGTAGACCCTTCTGTTGGAATGGTTGATGTCGCAAAACAAAAGTATCCAAAGTTTAATTATCATATTGCTTCAGCAATAGAAATTCCGCTTGATGATGAAAGTAGTGATATTCTTAGTATTACTTATGGAATCAGAAATGTAGTTGAGAGACAAAAAGCACTTACTGAGTTTAATAGAGTTTTAAAAAAAGATGGACTTGTTGTGATTCTAGAATTTATGAAAAATGAAAATCCATCAATACTTGGAAAGATACGAGATTTTTATATGAATAAGGTTTTACCAAAAGTTGGTGGAGCGATTTCTAAAAATTTAGAAGCGTATGAGTATTTACCAAACTCTATAGAGGATTTTTCAACCGTAGAAAATATGCAAAATGAACTAGAAGCCGCTGGTTTTGAAATGCTATATACAAAAAGCTTTTCTATGGATATTTCTACTCTTTTAATAGCTCGAAAAAAATAATTAATCTTATTTAACTCGTTCCCAAGTTGCACTTGGGAATGGGAAAGGAAGAAAGGTTTATTAGTTATTAGTACCATTCATAATATCAACAATCAATGGAACGATATTATGACTTTTTGTTTTATCTACAAAACCACTTGCACCTAGTACTTCTGCTTCTCTTTTGTTGTTGTTTCCTGTCATTGAACTGTTTACAATAATTGGTAGATTTGCTGTTTCTGGATTTGCTCGTAGAGTTTGAATTACTGTAAAACCTGACATTTCTGGCATTTCAATATCTGTAATGACTGCGGGAATAATTGATGGGTCTGGAAGTGCTTGTATGTAGTCAACAAGTTTTTTCCCATTATCAAACATGTGCATTTTTATATTTGCATTTTTGAAAATTTGTTTTAATGCAGTTTGTGCAGTTCTTGAATCCTCTGCTATAAGTACAGTTCCATTTTTTAATTTTTCAGGAATTACTAAACCTACTAGGTTCTCTGTGTCTTCAAGTACATTTACTAGGGCTTGTGGTATAACATCAGCAAGGAGTTTCTCATAGTCTAGGATTAAACATAAACTACCATCTTCTAATCTAGTATCATTGATTACCACACCATCATCTTTTAGTCTATAACTATCAGGCGCATGCATCTCGTTCCAGTTTTTCTTGATAACTCGATATGCAGACATGATTCTAAGCCCTATTACTACACCATTAAAGTCACACACTAAGACATTAGATCTTTGAACTTCATCTTTTGTTAGCGTTGTATTAAGCCATAAAGGAAGATTTAAAATAGGAATTTGTAAACCACGGAGTATAATAGTACCTTCGAGTAAAGGGTGCGATGAAGGGATAAGAGTTAAATTATGATTTTTAGATTCAACTACTTCTCTTGTTTTAAATACATTTATAGCATAAAAAGCAGAATCGTCACTCTCGTTGATTCTAAAGACTAATAGTTGAAGTTCATTGTTCTTTGCTAAATTTGTGGCTGCATCTACATTATCTAAAACAGACATTGACGACCCTTTGTTTAAATATTCTTAATGGTAGCGAAAATAAAATGAAATATGCTTGAATGTTAAGTGATGAGTTGGTAAAATATGTATAATATTAAAATAAGGTATATAAATATGAAGATAATACTCTTGATAGTCATGTTACATTCATTGCTTCTTTCAAAAATATATTATGCTAAGGTTGAACCTTATGAGATACGAGATATTTCATCCAATGTGTCAGGATTAGTTTTATATATTGATGAAGACATGATAGGAAAGAAATTATCTTCAAAAGCATATATTAAAATAGATTCAGAACTTGACAGAAAAGAATTAAAATATATAAAAGAAAAATTGATTTATTTAAAAAATATTGTAAACTCTAATGAAAAAATGCTAAAAAATTTAGAGAAGTTACTTGAAAAAAAGCGAGATAATTACAACAAGATTAAATCATTAAAAATTAAGTCTACTGTTGAAAAAGATAGAGAGTATTATGACCTTATTGGTAGTGAGAATATTTATTTAAATACTGTTAAGG
>JAFLJZ010000211.1 GCA_022712775.1 Sulfurimonas sp. | reverse complement strand
GACCCATAGTTTTACCTTTAGGTGCAGTTTGACCCGCGATAAAAGCAACAACAGGTTTAGTGATTTGTTCTTTGATTAATTTAGCCGCTTGAATTTCAAGATCTCCACCGATTTCACCAATCATAACGATACATTCAGTTTCAGGATCAGCTTCAAACATTGGAAGAAGTTGATTGTAAGAAAGACCAATAATTGGATCTCCACCAATACCAACAGCAGTTGAAATTCCGTAACCTTCTTTAACAACTTGGTTTGTACCTTCGTATGTTAATGTACCAGATTTAGAAATTAGACCAACATTACCTTTTTTGAAAATCATACCAGGCATGATTCCAATTTTACACTCATCAGCAGTGATGATACCAGGACAGTTTGGCCCAAGTGTTTTCATACCGTGTTTAGTAGCGTGCGCTTTTGCCATTTGCATATCTTTAACTGGAGCACCTTCTGTAATAATTACAGCAAGTTCAATCCCAGCTTCAGCAGCTTCCATTACAGCATCACCAACAAAAGCAGGTGGAACAAAAATCATAGAAACAGTAGCCCCTGTAGTTTTTACAGCTTCGGCTACAGTATTAAAAACTGGTTTACCTAAATGCTCTTGACCACCCTTGTTCGGTGTAACACCACCAACAATTTGAGTACCATAGTCTATACATTGCTCAGCGTGAAAAGAACCCTCTTTTCCTGTGAAACCTTGAACGATTACTTTTGTATCTTTATTTACTAAAATTGACATTAATTATTCTCCCTTTGCAGCAGCAACTGACTTAGCAGCACCGTCGCCTAAATCATCTGCAACAATTAAGTTAGCGATATTTGCTTTTCTAAGAATCTCAGATGCTTCAGGAGCATTTGTTCCATCAAGACGAACAATTACAGGAACATGAATGTCTGTAATTTTAGTAGCTTCGATAATACCATTAGCTATACGATCACAACGAACGATTCCACCAAAAATATTTACAAATATTGCTTTAACTTTAGGATTTTTAAGAATAATCTCAAAACCTTTTGCAACTGTCTCAGCATTAGCTGAACCACCAACGTCAAGAAAGTTTGCAGGAGTTCCACCCATGTAGTTAATAGTGTCCATTGTACCCATAGCGAGCCCTGCACCATTTACCATACAACCAATTTCACCATCAAGAGCAACATAAGAAAGACCATATTTAGCAGCTTCTACTTCATCAGCATCTTCTTCAGTTAAATCTCTCATAGCTAAAATCTCTGCTTGACGACCAAGAGCTGAATTATCAAAGCCCATTTTACCATCAAGTGCAATAAAATCACCAGAGCCTGTTCTTACAAGAGGATTGATTTCAATCATCTCAGCATCATTTTCCATGTAAAGTTTAAATAATTTACTTGCAAAAGAAATAATTTTCTTTTGTTCTGCTTTATCTGTGATTCCAAGACCAAAAGCAAGTTGACGACCATGAAAACCTTGAAAACCAACAGCTGGATCAACAGGAATTGTAATGATTTTTTCAGGAGTATTTTCAGCAACATCTTCGATGTTCATTCCACCCTCAGTTGAAGCCATGATTAAAGGCATTTCTAGTTTTCTATCAAGAACAACAGAAAGGTATAATTCGTCTTTAATATCAGCACCATCTTCGATGTAAAGCTTTTGAACTAATTTACCAGCAGCATCAGTTTGGTGTGTTACCAAAGTCATTCCAAGAATCTCGTTCGCTAATTCTCTTACTTCTTCAAGAGACTTAGCAAGTTTAACACCACCACCAAGACCACGTCCACCTGCGTGAATTTGTGCTTTAACAACCCATACCGGACCGCCTAATTCTTTAGCAGCTTCAACTGCAGCATCTACTGATTCAACCATAATACCTTTTGGTACTGGTACGCCATACTTAGCAAAAACTTGTTTCGCTTGATATTCATGTATATTCATATAAAATCTCCTTTAGTTTAATTAAGTGACTATGCTTTTACAGAAAAGAATTTAGTTCTTTTCTGCACTGGCCTTTAGGCCTTGGGTGCAGTCATATTTTCTGGGATAACGTACTTATCGAACTCTTCCGCACTTAAAAGACCTAAGTCTATTGCAGTTTCTTTAAGAGTCGAGTTGTTCTTATGTGCTGTTTTAGCAATTTTAGCTGCGTTATCATACCCAATATATGGATTTAATGCAGTAACAAGCATAAGTGAGTTTTGTAAATAGTAATCTATTCTTTCAGCAACAGGCTCTAAACCTTCTGCACAGTGATCATTAAAAGAAACAATAGAATCTGCTAATAAACGACATGTTTGTAAATAATTATACGCAATTACTGGTTTAAAAACGTTTAACTCAAAGTTACCTTGTGATGCACCCATAGATATAGCAACATCATTTCCAAAAACTTGACATGTAACCATAGTTACCGCTTCAGCTTGTGTAGGATTTACTTTTCCTGGCATGATAGAAGAACCTGGCTCATTTGCAGGAATTTCTAACTCACCGATTCCACAACGAGGACCAGATGCCAACCATCGTACATCATTCGCAATTTTCATCATATCTGCAGCAAGAGCTTTCAGTGCACCATGAGAATATACAAGTGCATCATGAGAAGTAAGCGAGTGAAATTTATTTGGTGCAGTGATAAAATCATGACCAGTTAATTCACTGATTTTTTTCGCAACTCTCACTCCCATCTCCGGGTGTGCGTTAAGACCAGTTCCAACAGCAGTTCCACCAAGTGCTAACTCACGAACAGCTTCTAAAGAATCTTTAGCCATTTTTTCACATTTGTTAAGCATTTCAACCCAACCGCTAATTTCTTGACCAAGTGTTAATGGAGTAGCATCTTGTAAATGAGTACGACCAATTTTAACAACTGATTCAAACTTAGCAGATTTAGCTGTTAGAGTAACTTTTAGTTTTTGTATAGCTGGAATAACTTTTGTCTCAACTGCAATAACAGCAGCAATATGAAGTGCAGTTGGATAGGTATCATTTGAGCTTTGTGATTTATTTACATGATCATTTGGATGAACAAGCTTGTCTTTTCTAAAGTCTCCACCAAGAATCTCAGTAGCGCGATTAGCAAGAACTTCATTGTTATTCATGTTAGACTGTGTTCCAGAACCTGTTTGCCATACAACAAGTGGATAATTTCCATCAAGTTTTCCATCAAGCATATCATCAGCAGCGCTAGCTATTGCATCGGCTATTTTTTGGTCTAGCGTTCCCAAATCAGCATTCACTAAAGCAGCTGCTTTTTTTAAGTAAGAGAAACCTCTTGTAATTTCATATGGCATTGTCTCTTCGCCAATAGCAAAGGTTTGTATACTTCTTTGTGTTTGTGCAGCCCAGTAAGCATCTATAGGAACTTCCATATCGCCCATTGTGTCTTTTTCAATACGAGTCTTCATTCTTATTCCCCTTTAAAAAAATTGTTTTCATTTAAAATATTAATACCACTTTGAATAGAATCTATTGAAATTTTAAATTTTGCTTTTGTATCTTCATTTAAATCTAACTCGATAATTTTCTCGATACCATTTTTTCCAAGAACAACAGGAACACCCGCTGTAACATTTGAGTAACCGTATTCTCCATCTAAAAGAACAGATGAAGAAACAACAGTTTTAGTATCATTTAAAATAGCTTCAACCATATGTGCGATTGCACGACCTGGTCCATAGTAGCCAGAAGTCCCTAAATGCTTCACTATTTCAGCTCCACCAAATTTAGTTCTCTCAATAATATTTTCCATATCTTCTTTTGATATTAATTCATTTAAAGGAATATCTCCTACTTGAATTTTCTCTGGAAGTGGAATCATGTTTTCACCATGATCACCAATAACGAGGCTACCAGTTTGTCTTGCACTAATTCCAGTAACTTTAGAAATTTGGTACGCCATTCTTGAACCATCAAGTGCTCCAGCCATACCAATAATTCTATTTCTATTCCAACCAGTGATTTTATGAATTGCATAACTCATAACATCAAGAGGATTAGATACACAAATAATAATAGCTTTTGGAGAGTTTTCAATAATATCTCCAACAACACTTTTCATAATTTTTGCGTTTATCATAAGTAAGTCAGCTCGTGTCATTCCTGGTTTTCTAGGAACTCCTGCTGTAATGACAACAATGTCACAGTTTTTCATCTCACTTGGAGCATCTGCATGTGTAACAATAGTGTCTTGTGGAGCATAATATCCAGCTTGAGCAATATCAATTGCCTTACCTTGGGCAACTCCAGGAGCAACATCAAAAAGAACTATTTCTCTACAAGTTCCCATTAATGTCAATGCGTATGCTGCACTAGCACCTACTGCCCCAGCTCCTACTATTCCAACTTTTCTCATTACTTATCTCCTTTGCAATCTTCAAAAAAACCTGCTTCACATAAACTATCTACCATATCCTGAACAGATGCAACAGAGTTCTTAAACCTAGTTTTTTGTAAGTCATTTAAAGTCATCTCAATAACTTTTTGAACACCATTAGCACCAATCATAACCGGTACACCACTTACAATATTATTATAACCATACTCACCTTGAAGCATTACAGCACAAGAATGGATTTGATTTGTATCTTTTAGGATTGCATCAACCATTACTGCTGTTGATTTTGCAGGTGCATAGTATGCAGAACCATCACCAAGAAGATTTACTATTTGCGCACCACCATCTCTTGTTTTTTTAACAACTTCACCAATTTCTTCAGAATCCAGTAAATCTGAAATTGGAACACCAGCGACTGTTGTAAACTTAGGAAGAGGAACCATAGTATCACCATGACCACCCATTATAGTAGCACGAATCTGCCCTGCTCCATATCCTAACTTTTCATAAATAAAGTGTGCCATTCTTGCAGAATCTAAAATTCCAGCCATTCCAAGGATTCTTTCTCTTGGGAAACCTGTAAATTTATGAACAACGTATGCCATAACATCAAGAGGATTACTCACAACAATTACGATTGCATCAGGAGCATGTTCTTTAATTTCAAGCGCATAATTCTTTACAATTTTTGCATTCATAGTAAGTAAATCATCTCTACTCATTCCAGGTGTTCTAGGAGCTCCAGCTGTAATTACAACTATTTGACTGCCAGCCATATCTTCTGGACCTTCAGCTGCTCTTACAATTGTATGTTCTCTTGCAGCATTTGCAGCTTGTGACATATCAAGGGCCTTACCTTTAGCTACATTAATATTTCTACCACGAAGAACTACCTCGTGACATGAACCACGCATAGCTAAAATAAATGCCACCGTTGATCCAAAATTTCCCGTTCCAATGACTGTTACTTTACTTGCCATTCATTTCCTTTAATTTATTCCATAAATTTAAGGGAACCTTTTCCCATTTATGAATTACGCTGAAGGAAGTCGTC
>JAFLJZ010000210.1 GCA_022712775.1 Sulfurimonas sp. | reverse complement strand
GATTTAAAGTAATATTTTTTAGGCTAAGAAGTGCTTGAAAGTACTGTATAGTAATGACTAAAAAGGTTTTATTTACAATGAGCTATAAAAAAGTGTAAAAATTTGTCCAACTTGTAGTTCCAAAGAGACAAAGAAAAATGGAAAATTAGGCGGAATTCAGAGGTATAAATGCTTCAACTGTAATAGCTATTTTTCTTCCAAAAGAAGACCTGATAAACTCCAACAAATAATCTTCAAAAAGTATATGTATAAGAGACAAACTTTAAGTGATTTAGCAGAGGAATATAAACGAAATCCTAGGTGGGTTCAAAAGCAAATATTTGAGTATGAACCAGAGATAAGAATTCACAAACCAAGAGTAATCGTACTTGTATGTGATGCTACTTTTTATGGAAAACGCAGAGATAAATTAGGTACCTTAGTGTTTAAAGATAATATCACTAAAGAGATATTATTAACGAAGCATATTGAGAGTGAATTATCATCTGACTACAAATTACTTCTCAATCAACTTTTAAAACTGGGCTACACTATTCTATCCGTAACTACTGATGGTAAGAGAGGCTTGCAGAAGGTTTTCAGAGACTTTCCAATGCAGATGTGTCATTTCCATCAAGCAAAGACGGTAAGAAGATATATAACACAAAGACCAAGACTTCAAGCTAGTAAAGATTTAAAGAAAATTATGTATCGACTTACTGAAACAAACGAAAAGAATTTCACTAAAAAATTAGATGAATGGTATAAAGAATATAAAGACTTTATAGAAGAAAAAAGTACAAATCTTGAAACAGGAAAATCATACTACACTCATTATAAAGTTAGAGCAGCACATAGAAGTTTAAGAGCAAATCTACCTTACTTATTTACAAGAAAAAAGTATAAAGATATTGAAATTCCAAATACTACAAATACTCTGGATGGAGGAACTTTTTCTCCACTTAAAATACTCATTAAGATTCACAGAGGATTGAGTAAGAGTTTAAAATTTAAACTAGTCGATGATTATCTTTTAAGTTATAAGAAAAAATGATTATTTAGCCTAAAAAATATTACTTTAACTCTCACAATACAACTTAAAATTTATAATCGCCAACTGATAAAATATTGTATTTAATTTTTTAGGATATCTTGAAAAACATGGCATATTGTAATATTTTTGTTATTTAATGTAAGCATCCCCAAGTTCAACTTGGGGACGAGGATGGAGGAAGATTATATCTAAGACTACTTTACAATTACCTCTAGTTTTGACTTCACTAATCGCTTATCATCAATCTCTGATTCTACAATTTCAAGTTCATTAACTCTACTCGGTTCAACACCCTTCATATCTATAAGATAAGATTTTATAGCAAGTGTTCTCTTACTAGCTAATGCATAAATTTCATCAAATGTTACGACTTGAATGTCTGAACACTCTTTTACTAAGGCAAGTAAATATGCTCTATCAAATGCTTCATCTTCATATTTTTTTTCTAACTCATCTTCGATTTTATCTAGTCTATCGTCATCTCTTGCGTCTTCATAGATATCTTCAAGTAAATCTATCGTCATCGCATTTACTTTTTCTTCTTCATTTTTTGCACCACTGAGTTTAACAACAAGATTTATAAGCTTCTCTTTTTGCATCGCTTCTTTGTCAACCTCAACATTGTAACCACCAGCAATACTTAGGACTAATTTAGGTCTTTTTATCATTAGTTTTGCTACATTGTCAAGCTTTTCTCTCTCAGATGGTAAAAGAGCACTAGAACCACCTTCAAACTCAGCATACTCAAGCTCATCACCGCCAATTCCCAACATTGAACCTAAGAATCTAAAAGGTGAAGTTACTGCGCTTAAAATTAAATTACCAAAAGTTTTCCATACAAGTGCACCATATTTAAAATCAGGTTCATCTAAGTTTCCACGAATTGGCATATCAATATCTATGATTCCATCACTATCTTCAAGTAGTCCGATTACAAAACCTAAAGGTAAAGAACCTCCTTCTATATCTACCTCTTCACCCAGTTTTATTTTTTTAATAATAATACTATTTTCACCAAGAAGCTGAGAATCTTTAATATCATAATTTAAATTTAAAAATAATTTTCCACTCTCTATCTTGTATCCTGCAAAAGTACTACTGTATCCACTCATAGCAGATAAATCAAGATTTCTAAAATTAAAGGATAAATCTGTAAAAGCCTTTGGATTTGACGTATTTATGCTCCCTTTTAACTTGGTAGAACCATATTCGTCAATCTCTCCTACTATATCAATATAACTTGTTTCATTTGCTGTAGTTGATACTGAGTATATTTCTCCATTTAAATCATGCATAGCTGTTTTAAATTTTATCGGAAGTGAATTATCTGAGAAAAATGCAGAGCCATCTTTAACATTGATTTTCATAATTTTAACAGGAAAAGGATCTACTTTTGTAGTGTTTATATCTTCTGCTGTAGTTGTGTTTGTGTCTTGTGTCGCATTTGTATCACTATCTTTGGTTAAACCAGCGAAGTTCATTGTTTTATTGGCATCAATTATCGCATTTACATAAAAAGAGTTGATGTCAACCTCATTTATAAACAGTCTTTTTGGAGCAGTTTCGAGCGTAAACTCTTTTAAGTCAAGTTTTGAAAAAGAGACTAAGGATGAATTATCTCTCGTATCGTTTACAAAAAACTCTTCTATCTTAAAAGACCCATTAACGCTTAAGTCTGGTTTCGTTTTAGAAACAGCATAACTTGTTTTAGCATTAAGACTTAAATACCCATCCTCAAGACTAACATATGCATGCTCTTTTAAGTATGGTGTTATCTCTTTAAGTGAGATTCTATTTAATTCAAATTTCCCTTTTTGTTTTAAAGGAGTATGTCTAATCGCTCCACTTGTCTTCATCTTCCCAGAGCCATTAATCCTTGCAGACATATAATAATTCATCCAAGAATATTTCTTAGAATCAATATTTCTAGCACTTAAATAAATTCTATCTATCTTCGCTTTTAGACTTGGAGTTAATGTCTTATCTACAAAACTTACCCTTGCACCTTTAACAACAAAATGCTTTAAAGAAACTCTATAATCTTTTTCTTTTTTACTTGTCTTAGATATTTTAGTTTTTTTACTAGCTTTTTTTACCCGAGGTACTACAAGATTCTCAAGACTTAAGCTTCCATCTTTTAATCTTTGTGTTCTAAGGTTTAAACCTTGAAGTGTTGTAGCTTTAACTTTTACTTCTTTACTTGCAGTGTTGAGCGTGATTCCACGGACATCTAATGCACTAAAAGTAACTAAACGCTTATTTACACTTTTTTTATTAAGAGCAAAATTATCTAAACTAAGATTTGCATTATTCACATCTATAACGATGCTTGAGTTTATATCTTTTGCTGTTATATTTGCATCAAATCCAGCAACAAGACTACGAAGTTTTACATCATATAGCTTGAGTTCTCCCTTAGCTATATCGTCTATATAAGGAACAAAGTGCTCTATATCTAAGTCTGTACATTTTATACTTGACGTAGCGTCTAAAACACTATGTACAACGCTTCCCTGTGATGTACATTTAAACTTCTCGTTTAGAGTTAAATTCATTTGATAGTCTAAAGGTTTCACTCCATCAAGTGTAAGGTTTTGAACATAAATATTTAAGTCATTGAGTGAAGTATTTACAGCAGGCTTAATTCCGCTGTCTTTAAAATCAACTTTGATTTTCTCTAATGCTATCTTTTTAACTAAGACATTCCAAGGTTTAACCTCTTCTTTCGTATCTTCTTGTCCTACTTCTTCAATTTTTACTTCAGCTTGTTTTTCTTGGTTTATTTTGATGTACTCTAGCCAATCTATAATTCCAGCAGTATCTCTCTTTGCTTTAATATGAAGCGAATGAAGTGCTACTTTTTCTACAAGAACATCTTGCGCAAGTGGTTTTACAGTAGCATTATCAAGATACAAGGACTTTAGCGTTAATATATCTTTTGCTTCACCCTTTGGCTTTATTCTTAAATTGTCTAAATGAACATTAACATTAGAAAGCATTGTCTCTTCTAGCTTATCTATATTAAAATAGTACTCAGCATTTAACGATAGCTTTCCATCAGCAACTTCAAGATTTAAACTATCTTTGACATATCTCCACTGTGTATAAAGTTTACTCGCCTCATAATCAAGAGTACCCTTAACAATAAGGGGTTCAACTCCAAGAATCTCACTCTTTAAATCTATAAAACCACCATCTTCAAGCTTTGTATAAAATCTTAAATGTGCATCATTTTTTTGCATCTCTTTCGTATCAATATTTTTAAGCACAAAACCTAAAGAATCAACTGCAAATTCAAATTTACTTTTTTGCGTATAGTCTTCATAGTTGATACTTCCATTAACAACAGCTATCCTATCGAGAATAATTCTTGGAATCTCTGTCGTTTCACTTGTTTGGACTTCAACAACTTCTTTACTTGGTTTTAAAATAGACATAAAGTTAATCTGTTTGTTTTTATCAAGTACCAAAGATATTTTTGGCTCATACACTTCAAAATCACTTATATGAATCGCAGAATTGAGTAAAGAATACAGTTCTACATTTAAACTTACAGCTTTTAAGTAAAGTAATTCTTTATCATCTAAAGAACTTAGTCGCAAGCCCTCAATTCCCAACTTACAAATAAGTGGATTAAAGGAAACACTATCTATAGTAATTTTTGCATTTGTTTGCTTAGTTACAATGTCGATAATTTGAGGTTTTAAAACAAAAGGAACAACAAAAAAGCCAATAATGATATAAAAAGCAAAGAGAGAAAGTATAATTTTTTTAAACAAAATAAACTCCAAGTAATAAATATTATCTTAGAGTTTACCTTATTTTTTGTTAAAGGTATATTTAGAAAACTTATTTCGCTTTTTTAAGAATGTCTGCTTTTGGAAAAGTAAATACAGCATCTCTAAAGACAACTATTTTTTCTTCATGCCCAAGTGCATAAGCCCTGATTGTAATTGGGATAATAGAATCTCTTCTGTCATCATCTATTAAAATTTCTGTTGTTCGAAGCACTACAACCTTTTTCTTTCTTTTTCCAGGTGTTGCCATAAATGGTTTTGAAGGTTTTACAATAGTAATTTTACCTTCCATACCTTTTGGAGGGATAACTTCAAAATAAAACTTCATAGGTTTATTTTGTGTATTTTGCAGCAAGAACACATACGCATTATCTACACGTACTTTACCATCACTAAGAAGTTTAGTAGAATAAAGACGACTCTCTTTATTTACATTTAAAAGCATATGTTCTTTCTTGCTTCCCATAACACCTAAAATAACCGATAAAGCCAATAGAATACCAATATATCCAAGAATCTTAGCTCGAAAAAATTGTGTTTTTCCTTTTTTATCAATAATCTCATATTCACTTGACCATGTAACAAGCGATGGTTTTCCAAGTTTACCCATAACTGTTGTACACGCATCAACACACTCTAAACAGTTAATACATTCTAACTGTAAACCTTTACGAATATCGATATGTGTAGGACAAACAGTAACACACGATTCACAGGTAGTACACTCAGCATGTGTTTCTACTAGTTGTATATCTTTTTGTTTTGTAAAAACTTTTTCGTGTTCATCATTGTATACATGTCCACCACGGTTTGTGTTATAAAGTGCCATTACTGTATGGTCATCGTATAAAACAGATTGTATACGAGAGTAAGGACAAATATATGCACAAAAATCTTCTTTTAAAAATACAATGTCATATATCAAAAATGCTGCTGTACCAACAAGGATTCCAAGAAGTACAAGGTGATTCTCATAATCCATTAAATAAGGGAAAAAGTCTTCTGGTGGAACAAAAAACCATATGAAGTTTGCTGCTGCTAGATGTGCTAAAAATATTGCAATTACAAGAGCCGCCACTTTTTTGATCTTGTTTTTTCTCAAAGACATATCTGGTTCTTGTTGCTTGTTTTTAATCCGTTTACGCAAGCCTAAAATTGTTGTCTCTATTAAGTCACGATAAAAGGCCCGAAAAATTGTCTGTGGACAGAACCATCCACAAAATACACGACCACCCATAACCGTCATACCAAAAATACCCAAGAACATTATCATCAATAAAAATGGCATTAAATAAAGTTCTTGCATGTCAAACTGCACAAAAGCAAGATGAAGTTTAAGTTTATCAAAACTGAGTAAGAAAAAATGATTTCCATCAATCGTTATCCAAGGTAAAACCAACATAAACACTGTTGCAAATGCAAACACATAGTATCTTTTAATTCTCCAAGGTGTTGGTATCTCTATTGCTGTATTTTTTTCACTCATGTGCTAATTCCTTTTTATTTGGGCAAATTAGAGAGTTCACAATCTGAAGTTTTGCATCTTCTGGTTCATCTATCAACAACGAACCTAGTGCCACCTGTTTTAACTCTCGTGATTCTATATAATCTTTTAAGGAGCTTCTGCTCACTCCCAAAGTTCGTGCCATATAACTTACACTTTTTCTCTCTTTTATAAAGTTCATAATCTCGGTGATATGTACATCAAACTTTGAACTTGATTTACTCCCCTTAGGTCTTCCTATCACTTTTTTTGATTCACTTTGTAAGATTTTACGAAGTTGATCAATCAAACCAAGAACTAATACAGCAGAACTTTCATCACAAATAATAATAGACTGCTTTACAAAGTGTACCGTAAAATGATTTTTCATCATACACGAGAACATTTGTGTTAAATCTTCCAAGTTAGAGCTTAAAACCCAAACATCATAAACAATTATAGTAGAGTTTTTTCTACTTTGGAAATAATCTGTTACATGTTCTCTTTGGCTAATTCTTTTATTTTGTGAAAGTTGGTCAATAAATTCATTATCTATAGTTATATTTTTAGAGGTCACATATGCATTGATTGCCTGTATTTGTTTACCAGAAGAATCAAATAATTTGTCTGGTCTAATGTATGCTATTGTTCTCATTTTCAATGATTTAATCTCTCCCCTAATTTCTTTATGTCATCATTGTAGTCAATACTGATGACTTAAGTCAATATTATACCTAATTTATACATCATTTTGAAAACTTTAGGAAGCAAATACATTTTCATAGTTTTTATACAATTGTATTTTAGAAGATGAAAGAAATATTAATTATGAAGGAATTGATAATTTAATTATTAATAACCTTGGAAGTGATATTAGTGATAAAATTTCAGATATTACAATTACTAAATTTGCTATTTCAAAAAATGATTTAATTTAAAAATTTTCATTACTCGCCACTAAGTATATTAATGCTATTATCTCTTTAATAACTTGACTTAGAAGAAGCTTACTAACATGACAACAAAACAATATATCTTAGAAACTATAAAAACTCGTCCTCTCATCATCGATGGTGCCATGGGAACACAACTCCAACAGCGAGATGATAAAATTTCAGAATCGGCATGGGAAGGAAATGAAGGTTGTAACGAACTTTTAAATGTTACCTGCCCTGAAGTTTTACGAGAGATATACGCAGCTTACCTTACTTCTGGAGCTGACTTTCTTACAACAAATACTTTCGGCTCTTTCTCTTGGGTTTTGGATGAGTACCAAATTGGTCACCGTGCCTACGAACTTACTAAGGCTGGAGCAGAACTAGTAAAACAAGAATGTGAAAAAATCTCAACGGTAGAACATCCGCGTTTTTGTCTTGGTTCAGTTGGACCAGGGACAAAACTTCCTTCTTTGGGTCATATTACCTATGATGAAATGTTCAAAGGTTACACTGAATTTTGTTTAGCACTTATAGATGGTGGAGTAGATGTATTTTTACTCGAAACTTGTCAGGATCCACTTCAAATAAAAGCAGCCTTACATTCTTGTCAAGAAGCAAATAAACAAAGAAATACTGAGATTCCAATTATGGTCTCTGTTACAATTGAGTTAAGTGGAACGATGCTTATAGGAACTGATGCTGAGACAATCGCTACGATTCTAGAGCCTTTTGATATTTTAAGCCTTGGATTTAACTGTGGAACAGGACCTGAGCAAGTTTTAAAACACATCAAAACACTCAGCGAAGTTTGGCATAAACCAATTTCAGTTCACTCAAACGCAGGGCTTCCTCAAAACCGTGGTGGTTATACTTACTATCCAATGGGACCTGATGAGTTTGTAAAACAACAAGAAAAATTCTTAGCCTACGATGGGGTAAGTTTTCTTGGTGGATGTTGTGGAACTACACCCCAACATATTCGCGCACTAACAAACGCTGTTAGTACTGTTACTCCAAAACCAGCGACTGGTTCACATCCAACTTCTATCGCTTCACTTTTCTCAACCACAGCACTTATGCAAGAACCAGCTCCTTTACTTATGGGTGAGCGTTCAAACGCAACAGGTTCAAAAGCCTTTAGAGAACTTCTTTTAGCAGAAAACTACGAGGGAACACTAAGCGTTGCACAACAACAAGTTCGTGCAGGAGCACATGCGATTGACGTTAATGTTGGTTTTGCAGGTCGTGATGAAACCAAAGATATGAACGCCGTTATGGGAATGTACAACCAAAAGATTGCTCTTCCTCTGATGCCTGATTCAACCCAAACAACAGGACTTGAAACTGCATTAAAAAACATCGGTGGTAAAGCAATCTTAAACTCCGTTAATCTCGAAGATGGTGAGGGTAAGTTTGATGATGTTTGTGCATTAGCAAAAAAATATGGAGCTT
>JAFLJZ010000209.1 GCA_022712775.1 Sulfurimonas sp. | reverse complement strand
AAGGCAATTTACTCAGCTGGTTTAGAAAAAATTATGAGTAATAAAAAAAGCTATATAGATGATACTGCTGTGTATCAAAATGAAATATTTGCCTTAGAAAAAATTGTAAAGATAAATAAACGGGCTGGAAATCGTTATGCTGTTTTAAGAGATGAAGTGCAGATGAAGTCTTACAAGGTTCTCAAGAACCAGCATACTATGATGAAAAATATCTTACTTTCATTGGATGATGAGGATGACACACTCTTTAGTAAAAAACTTGATAAATATATTTTAGAAAATAAAAAGAATAATGAACTTTTAATGAATGTTGATTATAAAAAGACCTTGGAGTTAGAAGCAAATTCTAAGGCTCTAAAACAGGCTAAAAACAATATAAAAGAGTTTTATGCGATCTTGGATATTAATACAGATGTTATTGAGTTTTTATATATTTCTAAACATAAAATGTATAGGCTAAATAAGTATTCAAAATATAATCTTATAGCAACAGTACTTTTTATAAACAACTCTAGAATCGCAGAAACTATTAATCCGATTTTAGAAACTTATGGTTTAAATATTGTTAAATTACTTTTAATGATTACTCTGATGATTGCTATTTATATAGCTAAAATCATTTTCTTTTATATTCTTCATAGAAATGTAAAAAATTTAGGTGATTCATCAATATACGCGAAAGACATACTTAAGGTTGCACATAAACCTCTTGAGAGATTGATTTTTGTGATAAACATAAATGTACTCGTTTATATTTATAATGATTTTAATACTCTCGAAGAAGCAATGAAGTTTTTTAATATGATTTATGCAGCAATATTTACTTTTATGGTATTTAGAATCATTAATGTTGTTTCAAAAATCAAAGTAAATAGCCTTGAAGCAAGTAATACAAAGGTGAAAAATGATGTTATAAATGTAGGGATTAAAATATTAAACTTTTTGATTCTTATCTTAGGTATACTCATTATCCTTCATTTTGCAGGAGCAAACTTAACAGCTGTACTCTCTGGTCTTGGTATCGGTGGTTTCGCTGTTGCACTTGCTGCAAAAGATTCTCTGGCAAACTTTTTTGGAACACTCTCGATTCTCTTTAGTGATGTCTTTTCTCAAGGTGATTGGATTGCAGTTAATGGAGAAGAGGGTGTCGTTATTGAGATAGGAACAAGGGTAACAACACTAAGAACTTTTGATAATGCACTTATCGCGATTCCAAATGCTATTTTAGCAAATAAGGATGTAAAGAACTGGAATAAAAGAAGCCTTGGTCGACGGATTAAAATGAGTTTAGGTATTAAGTATGGTTCTTCTTCAAAAGACATCAGAAATGCTGTAAATGAAATACGACATATGTTAGATGTTCATGAAGATATAGCAACTGAAAATACTGCAATTGACTATAAAACAAGACAGAGTACAAAACTTGTTTCAAAAGATGATGCACAGGGTATTAAAAAGACCTTACTTGTTTATCTGGATGAGTTTACAGATTCTAGTATGAACATCTTAGTTTATTGTTTTACAAAAAGTGTAGATTGGCAAGAATGGTTAGAAACAAAAGAAGAAGTGATGCATAGAATCATGGAAATTTTTGAGAGAAATAATATAGAATTTGCATTTCCTTCTCTGTCTCTTTATCATGAAAATGAGAAATAAGTTATTTGTTTTAAAACTATTTTTATAAGTTCTCATACTTTTTTCTCCGCAAAAAAGTAAGCAAAAAGCTCTTCTAACAGTTTCGATGTAGCACTGCTACCTCTGCAAGGGTTAGAAGGAAGAGCCTAAGAGGTAACGTATTGTTTTTTACATTTCGCAAAGCGAAATATTTCATCACAATGAAATTGAGGTATAAGTGCGTTACCTTATTTCTTTCCTTTAAATACCCCTGCAGTCTCCGATAGCTATCGGAGCGAAGCTGTATTTAGAGCTTTTTGCGTACTTTTTTGCGGAGAAAAAAGTATGAGAACCAAAGAAAAAGTTTTCAATTACATGAGCTATATCTGAAGTAAAGAAAGACACTAATCCTACTTTTATAATTTTTGGATAAAATCTCTTTTACAAAAATTAATTATAAAGAAACCAATAATGGAACAAATTAACGCACGAATAAATATTTACGCTCTCCTCTCTCGTATCTTACTCCAAGAGTTAGATACTGAGTTACTCCAAACGATTAAAGATGATGAAAATATTTTAGATTTTTTCCCAACTTTAAGAGATTGGAAACAACTAGGTGAAATTGATAACAAGACACTCTTAGAAGAATACTTTAATCCTGATTTTGTAAATCTTTCTGTACTTCATCTTATCCCTTATGAAACTTTTTATACAAGAGATGATCAGATGATTGAAACGGGTGGGGCTAATCCTGTAACAGATATTTATAGTGCCTATGACTTTATGGTTGACTATGAAGTAGCACGAGCTGTTTCATCTGACCATATTGGTATAGAGCTTGAATTTATGCACCATTTAGCAAATGCTGAAAAAGCTGCTTTAGAAGATAATAATCAAGAGGTAGTTAAAGAAATAAGAGAAACACAAAAAGAATTTTTAAACAAACATTTACTTCAATGGGCTCCAATTTATCTTATAAATATGAAATATGAAGCAAGAACACCATTGTATTTTGATGCAGCTGATATGGCTTTAGAATTTTTACTTAGCGATAATGAGTACTTAGTAAGTGAGTTAAAAGACTAATGTCTATTATCCATCTTGATGCTACTAAATGTGTTCGCTCTCTTAGTGTAGATAGTGAATGTAATAAATGTGAAGTTGTTTGTCCTACTACAGCTATAGTTATTGGTGAGAATCCACTTCCTTCAATCAATCTTTCTTTATGTGTAGGTTGTGCTGCTTGTAACGCCGTTTGTCCAACAGAATCTTTTGGTTTTGAAAAGTTTTCTTCTACAGATTTCTTTTTTGATTACCTCGAAGAGGAAGATAGCTTAATTTCATGTAAGAAAAATGTACCATGTATTGCAGCTTTGAGTGTTGAGCATTTAGTTTCAATGGCAGTTCTCAAAAAAGAGATGGTTTTAGATATTGGGCATTGTGATACTTGTGATATAGCTTCCTCGTGCTATAAACAGATACAAGAGAATGAAGAAGAAGCATCATATATTCTCCAAGCTATGGAAAGTGATGTTGAAATAAAATTAGAAAAAGTTAGCTTTGAGAAAAAAGATAATACAGACAGAAGAGGTTTTTTATCTGCTATAAATCTTAAAACATTTGCTAAAACAAAACAAAACTTTGAAAATGAAGTTGAACGTGCATCGGATGAATTAACAGAGCATACTTTAGCAAAAACAGATATAGCACTACTAAAGAAGAAAAAACTTCCCGAGAAGAGAAAACTTTTCTTTACAGCAGTTAAAAGAATTGAAAAACCATCACAGTATCATATTGTAGAGAGTAATGAAATAAGTTTTACTTCGCAAAAACTAATGGATAAAGATGCTTGTACAGCGTGTCAAATGTGTTATAGAGTTTGTCCTACAGGGGCTTTAACTTCAGATATAAAAAATTCTAAAATTGAATTTGATCCATTTATGTGCGTGAAGTGTAATATTTGTCATGATGTATGTGAACCAAATGCAATTACTAAGTCTGCATCGTATAATATTAAAGAATTTTTTGAGCCAACAGTACAGTCTTTGATTAATTTTAATGTAAGAAGATGTAATGAATGTAATGTAATTTTTAGTACAAACACTAAAGATAAACTTTGTTACAGATGTAAAATCGAAGAAGAAGAAGCACATGAGCTATGGGGAACTAACGAAAATGATGAATAATGACAATCAAATTTCACAAAAAACGAAATTATTTGGTTTTATAGGTGAGCATGCAGGAGTGAGTAGATTTTCTGCACTTCTTAATAAGGCATTTAAAGCTGGTTCTGATGATACAATGATGATACCAATGAATATTCGAGAAGATGATTTTTTCTTTACCTTATCTAATATGAAGAAATCTCATGTATATGGTGCAATTATCTCAAATGAGTACATTAGTAAAAGTGTTGAAATTCTTGAAGTGAAGTCAAATTTAGTTGAACGTAGTGGAATGTGTGATATTGTTTTTAAAGAGGGTGAAACACTTCGTGGAGATGTCTTTACTACAAGAGCTTTACTTGAAAAATTAAAAAATATTGGCGCACATAAAATAGCTGTTATAGGAATAAACCCACATGCAAAAGCATTTTCACTTATGTCTTGTGGGTTTTTGCTTAGTTTCTTTTACGACAATCTTGAAGAGCTTATGTCTTTTACACAAGAGATGGAACTCCCAAACGCTGATGTAAATAGAATTGCAGATGGGATGGAGATAGACTTCTCAACATTTGATGCAGTTTTAGATTTTTCAGACTTAGAAGATTTAAGTATGGTGACTTCACTTGCCCCATACAACTTTGATATGAAAAATACCAAAGAGTATTCTGGTTTAAAAACAAGAGCAAGTCATCTTGGGGTAACATATATTGGTTATGATGAGATGATAGAAGAATTAACAGCACAAGCATATAGAATAATACAAAAAATATAGTAATAATAAGGGATAATAATGAGTACACTTAACGTAGATGATTTAAAAGCAGAATTTAACAAGTTCGTATCGGACAAATGTTCAATGAATCCAGAAGATATGATGGATTCAAATCAAAATCCTGATGGTGGTGACGAAGTAGATGAAGAGCCTGTTCCTCAGTTTGTTGATGCACTTACATCAATACTCTTAGCCCCTGCAAAAAGTGGTGTGTATTTATCTCGTTTAGATATCAAAAGAATTGCAGAGGCTATTGATGAGTCTATTCCTATTAAAGAGCGTACAAAGATGGTCAGAGCGCTTTTTAGACATACAACAAAGCAACAGTATCTTGTTGATGCTTTTTCTGAAATAGATAAGCATATGCATGGGCGTATTTTGATTTATCAAGAATTAGCAGAGGCTTTTCCAGCTTCAAAAGAAATTTTTGATACGCACATAACAAAAGCTAAAAAAACTATGAAAATGTTTGAGACAATTATTACAGACTTCGAAGAGATAGACCCAACAGACGACCCAATGTTTGTTTAAAATAAAAATAGCAACGTATTTTCTACGTTGCTACGCTCGTCACGTACTTTTAGTACGCTTCCTTACTATGCGCCTTGAAACTACATCACTCTTTTTATTTTAAATATTTTCATTGTATAAATCTTTCAATTTGCCATATTTCTCAACATAAGCTAAAAAATTAAATAGAATACTTTTATCAGTTGGCGATTATAAGTGTTGAATTGTATTGTGAAGGAGAAGGTGGGACAGGGTCAGCCTTCGCGCGTGAGATTCATAACCAGAATCTCTGTAACAAAAGGATATAACAATGCAACAAGCATTTGTAATTGTTATTCTTTTTTTGCTTTTGGCAGAAAAAGTTTATTAAAAGGCTTTTAGAGAGTTCTCAGCTCTCTAATTGTCCCAACTGATTGAAATTATAGCATAGTTTACAATTACATCACTCTTTTTATTTTAAAAAATCCATGTTATAAATAACCATATGATGAAAAATAAAGTGAAAAGTGCGGCGAACATATACTGAACTTCTCCAAATAGACCATCTCCTCCTGCAAAAGCAAAAAGTATAATGACAGCTATAGTTACAAAGAAGGATAATACTGCACCTGTTTTGAATCCAACACCAGGAGCAAAGTGTACATCTATTATTTCACCACTTACTGGAAGTACTATGAAGTATATAAAAAGGGCAATAACACTGATTCCAAGAACTGATACCAAAATGGGTATGAAGTTCTTAGAATCTTGTGCGTTAGGCATTTTGTAGAACTTTAAGTGTTTCTCTAATTGCGTCAGGATTTGTAATTCCTGCAATTGATATTTCTGGAGTATCACCTGTTGTATAGATTTCTATATTTCCTGCACCCATCATTCTTGCAAATAAAGATTGTTTTACTTTAACAGAGCGTATTTCAGAAGCTTGAAGTTCTACCTTTTCTCTCGAAGCGATACCTTTTTGATAAGATATATCTCCATTATCGTATATAGTTAAAACTTGTCCAGCTCTCCAAAAAAATGGAATTAGTCCTAAGGTTAATGTTCCGAAAATTATTGTTGTTATTGGAGAGTTTCTCATCATTGATGGTTTTGCAGTATGAAGTATATTTGCCATTGTGTTTCCTTTGTTTTATTATATGATTGTCTGCAGTTTTAATAAAGCTTGCCAAATAAGTGCACTTGAAATCCCAGCTGCAAATCCTGCGATAATATCATCACCCATAACACCAAGTCCACCTTTTACTTCGCGGTCGATTCTACCTATGATAGATGGCTTCGCTATATCAAGTATCGAAAAAGTGCAAAAGATAAGGCAGATTGGATTAAAAAGCCATTTTCAAGTACAGAAATTTCATCTATACCGATAGTAATAGCTGGTGCAATGCTGAGAGCAAACCACATACCTGCCAATTCATCAATTACAATTCTTTTGTCATCATGAATACCCGTTTTAAGTTCATATTTATTAATAGACTTTATAGCGATTACGCTAATTAATGCAGTAGCTAAGAAAAGTGTTTGTGCATCAAGGTAGATTAGGATTAGCATTCCTAATGGAAGAGAAACAAGTGTTCCTACAGTTCCGGGTGCCTTTGGTGATAAACCACTATAAAAAAGTGTTATAAAAAAATAGTTCATAAGAATCCTAAGTAAGTGAAGTAGTTTGGTAAAGTTTCATTAGTTCTAAATAAAAATCATATTCAGTATGCTCTTTTAAAAGACCTTCTACTGGTAGTAAGTCATAGTAAAGTTTTTCTAATTGTTTAAATCTTTGAGGAAAAAGTTTAGAGAGTAAAAATGCAGAAATTTCTTTTCTTATGAGTATAGTTGGAGGTAAAAGTCCCAACTCTAGTAGTTACAAGATAGAATCAGCATGGTATGCAATTTGGTGATGCTGACCATGTGGACAAGTGTTCTTCCCAACAAGCGTTGTACACTGGTTACAGTAGACATATTCGCTCTCTAACTTGATTTCTATATCGATTCCTGTAAGGTTATCAATGATGGATTTACCGGTGTTTTCATCATAAAATATTCCAAGACCTGTATGATCACGACTAAATGTGAGTCTATCACAACCATAGTTTTGTGTAACAATTGCATCAAAAATAAGTTCATTGTAACCTGCAAAAATATATGTTTGTTCCAATGGAACAATAACAACTCTATTTTTAGGTAAAAAATTATTTACAAAAAATGTTAAGGCTTCTTCTCTGAGTTGGTAGTCTAGATTTTTAGAATCATAAGGTTTTGTTAAGAAAACAACAAGTAAATCTGTTGTGTCTATAGCTTGACGAATAAGCCTTTCATTCGCACGGTGCAATGGATTTGCGGACATTATTAGTGCTGTAGTATGTTTTGCAGCTATACGGATTTTAGCGGCATCTATTGCTTCTTTATTTTGAAGATTTTGGTGAGAAAGTGTATTTACAAGTGTATATTCTCCTGCAACTGCCCATGAACCAAGTCTTGTTATCGCTTTTTTTACATCTGGGTGTGTTAAATCATCTGTACCAAAAATATGTTTTGTTCTTGCCTTTGGATCTGTGGCAAATGTTTCATCAACGATAAGTGTAGCAAACTCTTTTCTTTCACAGATTATAGTAAGTTCTTCCCCAACTTCTAGTGATTGGATGACTTCTTCATTTTTTTTCCCAGAGGGTGCTAAAATAAATGGAAGAGGAAAGGTTTTTCCACCTAGAAGACCTGTTTGTAATACAGATAATTTTTCTGCCTTACTCATTAAACCCTTTAAGGGTTGTAAAAGACCACATTTTACAAGTTCTAAGGCAGAAGCCGCCTCTCTATCTATAAAGAGAGTTTTATTTTTTCTTGATGATGTCATACTTTTTTCGTCTTTCCCATAAACTTTTTCTACTTATTCCTAGTTTTTTTGAAAGTTCTGTGTCTGGAAATTTATGTTGGTAGTTCAGAACGATAAACTTAACATAATCTTCGATAGGAAGAATATCCCCTTGTGCAAAAACATTATTTTCACTTTTAATCGTGATAACATTATGTTCAACATCTTCGATAGTATCTGTACTTGATACAATGATGTTTTTATTTTTCATGAGTTCACAAAAATTCTTTTTTTCGCCCTTTTTAAGTGTTTGATAATTAATAGCGTAGATAATAGAATTTTGTGATAGTGATTCTATCTCCTGTAAAGCTTTTGGATTACTTAATGAAATAAATTGAATAGATTGATTTTTTACAGAAGCATGCTCAAAAGCAAAAGCATCAGCATATTTTTGAAAGCTTGAAGATACATATACTGGAAGTTCAATATTTTTATGATCATGTTTTTGTGCAACAGAAGCGAAGTTATGCTCTAAATATGTCTCATAAGCTTTATTTTTAGTTTTTAGTTTTTCATAATCTTGGTAATGATCTATTTTACGTATAAGCTCTTCAATCATAAATGGCTTTAAAATATAATCTTTTGCACCAGCAGCAAGAGGCTTAGATACAGTATCATTACTGATATAAGAAACCATTAAAATCACAATAGATTTTTTAAATATCTCAATAACTGGATGAAAATCCTGTCCATTGATGTTCGTAGAGAGTAAAACAACATCGTAGTTATTACTTTTAATGGCATCTTTTGTAGATGTACACATCTCACAAATATGACCTAGTTCACCTAGTTTTGTAGCAATGCTTTGCGCTAAATATATTTCGTTTTCTATAATAAGTATTTTCAATTCTATTAACCTTAAATTTTATTTCATAACAATTTATTAGTTACGATTTGCTTGTGGTCCAATCATAATATTTTAAATTTGCATTTGCAATAACACCAACACCTTCACCTCGACCTATAAAGCCAAGTTTTTCAGTTGTTGTTGCTTTTATATTCACTCGACTAGCATTAATTCCAAGAATCTCAGAGAGTTTTTTTCTCATAGCTAGTTTGTATTTTCCAATTCGTGGTTTTTCCGCAGCTATAGTTATATCAACATTTATAATGATAAAGCCAAGGTTGTTGATTTTTGTAACAACATGCTTTAGAAGTTCTTTGGAATCTATATCTTTATATGTTTCATCATTATCAGGAAACATCATCCCAATATCACCCATTCCCGAGGCTCCAAGCAGTGCATCTATGAGAGCATGAATAGCCACATCGCCATCGCTATGTGCCTTAAAGCTTAGGGGTGATTCTATCTCTACACCACCAAGCCACATAACACCACCATCTTTAAAAGCATGTACATCGAAACCAGTGCCACTTAAGGTGTCAGTTGATGGTTTAAGAAGACACGATACTTTATTTAAGTCTTCTATATGTGTTATCTTATGTGCTTCATCTTCACCGAGTATAAAATTTCTAGTACCACCGTTAGCAACAATGGCAGTGCTTTCATCTGTGAATTCTATTTTTGTTTGGAGAGCATCTTTTAGACTTGAAGTTAAAGAAAGTTGTGGGGTTTGAATTCTCTTTACTTTATCTCTGTCTATTGTATTGTTTTGGTAAACGATAGTATCTGTTACTTTTAGGTAAGGAACAATACAATCAGCCTTGTTTTTTTGAGCAATAATTTTTTCTAAAAACTCTTTACTTACGCAGACCCGAGCGATGTCACTTACTAAAACAAATTCACTATTTACTTCATTTAAAGCATTTTTTAAAGAACTTTGTCTTGTGTTACCACCCTTTACAAAAATATAGTTTGCATAAGAAGTCATAAACGAAATATCATCAGGTGAAGAGGTTATAATGATTTTATCAAAAAAGTTCGTTTTTTGAAACTTATCTGCTACAAATTGCCACAATGGTTTATGATTTATACGCAGCCATTGCTTTTTAACATTTGAATCAAACCTGCTAGAACTACCAGCAGCAAGCAAAATAAGTGTTAATTTAGACAATAAAACTCCTGAGCTTAAAAAGTGTTACGAAATTATACACTTGAAACCTTTTTTTTAACTTTCATAAGCAAAAATATATATATGCTAATCATCAATTAACACATAAAATATCAAGACAAGTTGTTCACTTTATTTTAGATTAACTTTATTTGATTATATTGCCATTATAGAAACTAATTAGTTTAGGAGAAATTATGAGATCTGCATGGGTAGAAAAAAGAAAAAACGATACTTGTCGTACGCAAATGTACTATGCTAAGCAAGGCATTATTACGGAAGAAATGGAATATGTTGCAAAAGTTGAAGAACTGTCTCCAGAGTTAGTTCGTTCTGAAATAGCTCGTGGTAGGTTAATTATTCCTGCTAATATCAACCATACATCACTCGAGCCAATGGCTATTGGAATCGCTAGTAAATGTAAGATTAATGCTAACATTGGTTCATCTGCAATTGCTGCAGATATTGAAGATGAAGTTGAGAAAATGAAAGTATCACAAAAATATAAAGCTGATACTGCGATGGACCTTTCAACTGGTGGTGATTTAGATGAGATTCGTAAGGCGGTAATTGGTGCTTCTAAAATTCCTATTGGAACAGTGCCTATCTATCAGATTCTTCATGATGTTGGAAATAAAATCGAAGACCTTACTATAGAAGTAATGTTAGACGTATTAGAACGCCAAGCAAAACAAGGTGTTTCTTACTTTACAATTCACGCAGGTTTCTTACTTGAAACTATGCCAAACATTGCGAAAAGAAAAATGGGAATTGTTTCTC
>JAFLJZ010000208.1 GCA_022712775.1 Sulfurimonas sp. | reverse complement strand
GACTTAATTAAAAAAACGGGGGTCCGAAACATTAAGTTTAAGTCGGCACTATAGGGCTTAAAAGGGATTATTTTACAAATGAGTGTAAAAAAATGCTAAATATTGTCCAAATTGTGGAACTAACAACACCAAAAAGATAGGAATTCGACGAGGAGTTCAACGCTATAAATGTAATGATTGTAACAAGAAATTCCAATCTAAAAGAAGACCAAATAAACTACCAGCAATCATTTTCAAAAAGTATATTTTAAGACGACAAGTACTTAAACATTTAGCTCAATACTACAACAGAAGTGTACCTTGGATAAGAGATAAAATATTCCAATACGAACCACCAGAACAAACATTCAATCCAAGACCAGTTGTCATAGTTTGTGATGCCACTTTTTATGGCAAACGGAAGGATAAACTTGGTACTTTAGTTTTTAAGGATATTACTCACAATGAGATATTAATCTGGAAACATATTCAAACCGAAATAGTAGAAGACTACAAACAGCTACTTCACTACTTACTTTTTCTTGGCTACATAGTAAATGCAATCATTACAGATGGTTTTAAAGGCTTACACAAGGCTTTTAAGGAGTACCCAATACAATTGTGCCATTTCCACCAAAGAAAGACTATCAACAAGTATTTAACTCGAAAGCCTAAATTAGACATAGCCATAGATCTTCAAAAGATAATGCGAAACTTAACAACTACTACAGAAGAAAAATTCACTAAAAAGTTAGATGTGTGGTATGAAAAATACAAAGACGTTTTACTTGAAAAATCTATCCATCCAACTACAAAAAAAGCTTCATATACTCATCCAAAAATAGTATCTGCGTATAGAAGTTTAAGAAGAAATACACCTTACCTTTTTACCTATAAAAAATATCCTGACTTCAACATAGATAACACAACAAATGCAATTGATGGAGGAGTGTTTTCACCTATGAAAAAGTTGATGCATATTCACAATGGGTTTACTAAAAGTTTAAAGTTGAAAATAGTGGATTTCTACTTGGTTTATTATCATAAATAGTTATGTTTCGGACCCCCATTTTTTTCATTAAGTCCGTCTTTTAGAGTGTTAAATTCTTCAGAAGTTCGTATTTTAGGGGTTTGTTGAAGTATGGCTCCGGATGCTGGATTCGAACCAGCGACCAAGTGATTAACAGTTCTTTTCTTTATATTGCAAAGTTTTCTTAACTCTTATCAACTTTCATTCAAACCCCTTAAATAAACGATAAATAGGGTATAATCTGATTTTTAACATATCTAAGTCTTACCAAGCTAAACTAATATTGGTCGGAAATAAAATGGAAACACTTTAAAAAGGTTAAATATGGATAATGATATTGATATAAATAAAAGACATAAAACAAGATATACTGGTGTTTTTTGGAGATATTCTAAGAGTAATGGAAAAATAGATAAATCATACTATATTAGTTATAAAATTATGGTGGATGATAAAAAGAAAAATATTGAAACTTTGGTAGGAAAAGCTTCTAATGGTTTTAATATTACTCATGTTAAAACCATATATGACGACACAATAAATGCTCTAAAATTAGACCTACCGTTACCAATTAAAAAGAAAAATAGGAAGAGATTTACTTTTAGTAATGCCTTTGAAAAATATTTTATATTTGCCAAAGAAAATAAGAAAACTTGGAAAAAAGATGAAGAGTTATATACAAATCATTTAGCTGAGTTTCACGATGAAGAACTTCATACACTAAATCAAAAAAGCTTCAACGACTTAAAAACTGAAAAGTTAAAAAAATATTCTGATAGCACAGTATCTGGTATTTTAGGAGTAGCAAGAGCTACTATTAATTTTGCTATTAATAATGAGCTTATAAAAAATTATTCTAATCCTATCGCAAAAGGTAGAGTATATATGTCACAGCCTGATAATCAAAAAGAGGGCTATCTCACTAAGAAACAAGCTATCGAACTACTGGAAAAATTAAAGGAGCGACCAACAAGTCGAATGTATGACCTTACAGTTTTCTTATTATTTACTGGGGCAAGATTTTCAGAAGTTGCTTCTCTTACTTGGAATAATATTGACTTAGAAGATAAGTTAATCTATTTCAAAAAAACAAAAAAAGGAAATCCTCGACATATCCCTATAACTAAATTAATCAAGCAAGTATTAGAAACATTACCAAAAAATAATATCTTATTATTTCCATCTGATAATAATAAAATAATGATACAAATGCCAAAGCAATGGCAAGAGATAGTCGATAAATTAATAAAAAACAATAAGCAAGAGATAGAAAAAGGGGAAACAGCTTTAACCCAAGAGCAAAAGCTTTTACTGAAAAGTCGAATAACAACTCATAGCCTCAGGCATACTTATGCGACTTGGCTCGCTAAGAGTAAAAAGTTCACCCTTTTAGATATTAAATATAATCTCGGACACAAGACAACCCAAATGACTGAAAGGTATTCTCATTATTTAGAAGAAGATAGACAGGAGAAGCACGATAAAATATTTGAAGAATTTTGAGTATTGAAATTTAATCACTTAAGTGTACTTTAAGCTTGGTTCTATTAAACTTTTGGCAATACTTAGTAAAGCAACTTAGCTTTACCTTTAAAACATCCAGGAAGCTTATTTAACAAAACTTGACCGTATAGGTCTGTATTCCATTTTTTGGATTATTAGATTTATTCTTTCATCACTTTTAAATTAGTTATCTTTTTTTTTAAAGGTTTCCTATGACTTTCACTCAACTCCAAGACACTCTATATAATGAGCTAATCCAAAAATATCAAAAATCATTCATCAATAAAGCAGAGTTGGCTTCTGAATTAGACTGTTCTGTTTCTGCTGTAAATAACTATATCTCAAAAGGCTACGGCATACCGCAATATAAAAAGCTTGGTAATGCTAAGAATGCTCGTGTATTATTTCCGATTACTTGTGTAGCTGAATATATGTCTAATGTTCAGCTTGTAGCATAAGGAGGTCGATAATATGATTAAATCAGCCTCAAACAACATCACTCACGAGTATTATATCAATACGGCTAAAACTATTATATTTGTGTATTCACTTAAAACAAATACTATAAAGCGATTATATAAATCAGACTGGGCTGCCGTGATAATGCCAGTTATTAAGACAAATAAAAAAACTGGTGATGAAGTTGGAGTATCAATGGATTTAGAGAGTATCTCAAAAGAAGAGAACTCTATTTTAATCATAGTTAAGCCGATAGCTTCAACAACCAAACAAGCTGGATACTTTTCTGAAACAGACCCTGAGATAGGATTAGAACAGCATCATCTAAATGAATATCTCAATAGTGCGTTATTTATACAAGCTAAAAGTGATATAGGTATCGAGGTTAATCCATTAGATTTATTAAAATCTGAGTGTCCAAATATATTTAAACTGCTTCGTAATCTCTTCCATAATGAGAATGATATTGTGCTTCAAAACTTTTTAAACTGGATAGCTGTTATCGCTTATGAAAATAAGAGACAGGATATTTTTTGGCTATTTAAAGGCACAGATGAAGACAAACAAGGTCAAGGTGCTGGTAAAGGTGTATTCAGAGATTTAATGAATAAATTACTTAGTGGTTTAGTTGTATCTGTAAATAATAATTCATATAAACATCAATTCAATGCTCAATTAATGAATATGAAGCTCGTTATATTTGATGAAGTTAATTTCAAAGCCCTAAATTACGAAGTGGTTAAGGATATGACTGGCTCAACTACTATGCCTATTGAGTTTAAAGGTAAAGAAGTAGTGATGACTGATAATGTCGCTTCTTGGCTGTTCTTTACTAACGAGTATGACTTATTGAAAAAAATCAATACATATGATAGACGATGTTTTTTAATCCATCCAAACCCTAAGAATGATAGCTTAATGAGTATAGTTGATAAGATTGAGATATTTATCGAAGATATGAATAAAGAATTACCTAACTTTATTAAAGTTCTTGCTCATTGTGATCTAAAAGTTATCAATCCGAGTAAATTAAAAACTCAGGCTCATATCGATTACTTTAATAGTTTAGAGCATAGTGCTATTAATGATATTAAAACTATTTCAAAGTTCTTCACTAATCGTAATGACAGAGAGAGCTATTTTGATTTTTTAAATCAGCTTGAAAAATTAGAGCCATCATTATGCTACGATAAGCAGAGATATTTTATTGAGAACAGTTTTAGTTTTTATAAAATATTTCAAGAGATATATATTATTTGCTTAGAGCATAATATCGCAGGTATTACAAGAAAGGTATCTCCTCAAAAAGCTTGGAAACAACTACGAGAAGAGTTGATGAAAGTTAAATATGAAGATTATACTCTTGATACTAAAAGAACAATCAAAGGCAATAAAGTTCGTATTAAAGAGAACTGCCTCAGACTTGTATCCACTACAAAAGCAGACCAAAAAAGACTGACTACTCAACTTGTCAAGTATTATCAAGAAGCTGCTTAAATACCCACTATGGGGTATGGCTTTTCCCACTACATAAGCCTATAATCCCACAATAGATGAAAAAAATCCCACTATAAAGTCGATAAAATCCCCCTATAAAAATGGTGCTGTTTTCAGGGAAATCTTCGCATATAGCTTGAAATCCCACTATAAATAGGTTAGTGAGTTGAGATATTATATCTTTCTATCGTTTAGAGCTTCACTTTTTTTCTTCAAAGCAGTTAGAGATTTATTTTTATCTTCAATATCTCCATCTCTTGCTTTTTTCAGTTGATTATTTATATCTATGATAGCTTTATCATATATTTTTTGCAGTTGATTATCGAGAGAATCCTTTTTTATACTTATATCTGATATTAAATCTTTTTTATCTTGGGTCAGTTCTGCTTTGTCTTTTGCTAAATCTGATATATTATCTTCAAGTAGAGTTAGTTTGTCTTTCATATTATTAAGTAGTTCATAGGTAGAGCTTCCAGTATCTCCGTTAAACTCTTTGATTAATCTCTTTGGATTTTTCAGCATAGCATTTTCATCTGATAGTGCTTTTTTTTCATCCTCACAAATCTTGTAGTGTCCTCTTTCTTTTTTGAGCAGTTGCTCGGCGAGAGTTGGTTTGTGCTTTTTAATTATATAGCCTATAAATAAGCCACCTATAAATATTATTATTTCTATCATTGTCATATCCTTTTATTGGTTTGGTGTTAATATTTTTAATTTTAGAGAGTTTTTTCTCTCTATTGCTATATCCATCTGAATATCCTGTGCAATATCCAAAACTTTTTCAATCTCACTTCTCATAAACTCTTCGAGTTCCTTAGCAGTCTCATAATTGCCATCTAAGAGAGCCTTATTCCTCTCTGTATCTGTTTCCCTGATGAGATATACTCTTTGTTTGCTCTGTTCGTTAAATCTATGCCAAATAGGTTTAGAAAACCCCAAAATACTTAGGAACTGTTTTTTATTAGAGTAGTTTGTGTTTTTTGACCTCGTGAGATGGTCTGACCAGCTGTTTTGGAGGTCTTGAACACCGTTTCTTCTTGTAGAGTGATACTTTACAAGTTTATTATTATCACTATCGAGTTTAGGCAATCCTTTTCTTTTTCCTCTGTTCTCAATTTGATAGATTAGATTATTATTTTTATCTCTTTGGGCTTCGCCTTTTATCTTAGGATTAAAAAAGTTGTTAATATCAAATGTATTGCTATGCTTATTGATACCTGAAAAAATTATATGATAGTGTGGATTTCGCTCATCTTTGGAATGAAATACAAAGGATAATCTTTTGAAGTTTTCAGAGATGCCTATCTTTTTGAGATACTCCTCTATTAGTTCCTT
>JAFLJZ010000207.1 GCA_022712775.1 Sulfurimonas sp. | reverse complement strand
TTTTATATGTTAAATACTTCAATGGTTATGGAGAAAGTTTGATAGATTATAACAACAACATTAATAAAATTGGAATAGGGTTTAGTATTTCAAGGTAGTTTATTGTAAGATATATATAATTAAATTATAGGTAAAATTAATGGAAAATGTATATGGAATCCAATACTCTAAACCTGAAGTAGTTCTTTTACAGGACACTGGAATCGGGGTTGCAGAGGCAGCTGCACGAACCTGTTATGATTCGTTTGAAAATAGTGAGAATGAAGTTATAAAAGATATAGAATTTACTATGCCTGATGCTTCTATGCGTGATTCTATCAACAATATTGAAGACTCTAATCTTCTTGATGACCTTGCTTGGACTTATTTTCACCATTCTATTTTAGAGCATGCGAATCTTAGTTTTTTAGTACGTGGAACTTCTCGTGGTGTACTTCAAGAACATGCACGTCATCGTATTCAAGCTATTAGTGTGCGTAGTACTCGATATACCATGAGTTCTATTATTAATGCTTTTGTTGCCTCGAACCATGGTGGTGATAAAGAATTTTTTATAGAAAAAGTTCTTGGTTTTGATATGTTTGTGACAGTTGATGAGGGCTATAACAGAGTTGAAATTGGTGCGATATACGATAAGCTAGCATATCAAAAAAATCTTGTAGAAGATTTTCACGCTATAGCAGTTGCCAAAAGCTCAATTCCTTTTATACAAGAGCATGAGGGTAATGCGACAGCCTTATTTGATGCCCTGCAAGCTGGAAAGAAAAAGAGAAATGTTGGAGATGCTTTTAAGCATATAATCTCTGATAATGTAAAAGTTGATATGGTTGTAACCTTTAATCTTAGATCATTAAAGAATTATTTTACACTTCGAGAATCAGGTGCTGCATTTTTTCAAATTCGTTGGTTAGCAAAAGAGATGATGCGAGTTACTCCATCAAAATATTTAGATCTTATTATCAAAAAAAAATCATAAGGAATTAAAAATGTATAAAATAATTTTAGGCTTTATCGCTTCAGTAGTATTTATAGGATGTTCGAACTTTAGTATCAATGCAAGTATGTGTGACAGAGTTTCTATGGATCCTCTAGCAACAGTCCCATCTGAGTGTAGAAGGTACTCAGAAGAAGAGGCAGGAAAATCATTTAACAAAGGTAAAGAGATACTCTCTACTGAGGATGCTGTTAAGTATACAAAATAGAGGTAGGTTTAGCTATCTTACACAAACGCTTGTTGAGCTAGTCTTTTTTCTTTAGTGTAGCAATACTTATTTTTTTACCAGTTAACTTAGGGGATCTTCCCTTTGGAGTTCCATCATGACGGTGATTTCTATCACCTGACTTTCCAGAGAAAATGGCTTTTCCATTTTCATCTTTTCCTATGAATTTATTCTCTGATTTTTCTTTTTTATCCCAAGGTTTTTTATCGTCATAATCTCGTTTTGGCTTGTCAGAATAAGGTTTTTTATCAGCATATGGCTTTTTATCACCATACGGTTTTTTATCATCATATATTTTTTTTGGTTCATTACGTTTTACAAATTCGCGTTTTCTTTCTTCTCTTTGTACGGAAGTGGGTTTTCCTGGTTGTGCTTGTTTTTCTTCTACAACTTCTGAAAAACCTTCAACTAACTCTTGCATAACGGTTCTACCATTAAGTGTTTCTATTGGGTGAAGTAGTTTTTCTTCGCTTGGGTCTAAGAGAATTAAGGCATGAGAATCAGATTTTGTGATTCTAGACATATAGATAATTGCTTTTGTTGGTAAATCATAGCTAATAAGTAATTCACAACGTAAGTCAGGAGCGTTATACAACTCTTTATCACTAACAATACTAACATTCTCTTGCTCTGTTGTTAGTTCTGATGGCTCAGAGGTAACGACAATAATCTTTTTACCAGTATTTTTGCTAAGAAGTAGTGCTAGAAGTTCCTCTTTTTTTTCATTTTTACATGGATGAACACGATGGTTATGTCTTTTTAAAATTGCAGCTGTGCTTGGCATGAAAATCCTTGAGGTTTTAATGGTGAAATTATAGCCATATTACGCTAAAATCACGTATTAATATAAGGTATATAATGTCATTTAAAAATTTAGGTCTTTGTGACCAATTACTACGCGCTGTAAAAGAACAAGGCTATGATGAGCCAACACCTGTCCAAAAAGAAGCTATTCCCGTTATTTTAAAAAAACGAGACATCTTAGCAGGAGCACAAACAGGAACAGGTAAAACTGCTGGTTTTACGCTTCCTATGCTTGAGTTATTGCATAGACACAAGGATGAAAAAAGAAAAAGACATCAGGTCCGCGCCTTGATTCTTACTCCTACAAGAGAGTTAGCTTCTCAGGTGAAAGAAAGTGTAGACTTGTATGGAAAGTTCTTACCTTTTAAGTCGTGTGTTATTTTTGGAGGGGTTAAAATAAACCCTCAAATCACAGCTCTACGAAAAGGTATGGATATAGTTGTGGCAACTCCAGGACGTTTACTTGACCATATAGGACAAAAAACGATAGATTTGTCTAAGGTTGATTTTTTGATTCTTGATGAAGCAGATAGAATGTTAGATATGGGTTTCATAAATGACATCAAAAAAGTTTTAGCAGTTTTACCATAGCAAAAACAAACACTTCTTTTTTCTGCAA
>JAFLJZ010000206.1 GCA_022712775.1 Sulfurimonas sp. | reverse complement strand
TTTATAAATATACTGAAACTCCTTATGAAGTTTTAGTGTATTGAATCCGCCTAAACTGACAATCTTTTACGACCTTTAGCTCTTCTACGGTTTAAAACTCTACGACCATTCTTAGTAGCCATTCTTGCACGAAATCCGTGAGTTCTTTTTCTTGGTGTGTTATGGGGTTGGTATGTTCTTTTCATATTCACATATCCCTTATTATTTATTTAGTACGGATAAGGAACAAAGTCCCTTATCCTACGCTAACGCTAAGTTTTCTTCGGCAGAATGCCCACGCATAGTAAACCATGCTTAATTAAACTTAGACGATATGCTTACTTTTAGGTTCGGAATAATATACAAATTTTACTTAAAGTGTGATTAAGATACTTGTACTTCTATTTCGGAATCCTTCATCGCAAATAAAACCTTTGAACCTTCGGCTACTTTACCTTCTAGAATCAAATCCGCCAACCTATCCTCAACTATCTCATACAAGGCACGTTTCAAGGGTCTTGCACCATAAACAGGGTCAAACCCAGCTTCTGCTATATATAACTTTGCCTCTGGTGTTAAAACTAGTTCTATATCTCTTTGCTCAACTTTTTTTGAAATATCCTTAAAAAATATATCTACAATATCTACAATTTGTTCTTGTCCTAGTGCATTAAAGATTACAATATCATCAAGTCTATTTAAAAATTCTGGCTTAAATGATTGTTTTAATTCACTCATCACTAAAGATTCTACATCATCGCCTTCTTTTGCATGAATGATTTTATCACTAGCAATATTTGATGTTAAGATGATAATCGTATTTGTAAAATCAACTGTCACACCTTTGTTATCAGTTAATCGTCCATCATCCAAAACTTGGAGTAACATATTAAACACATCTGGATGTGCTTTTTCAACTTCATCAAATAAAATCACACTATAAGGTTTTCTACGAACTGCTTCAGTAAGTTGTCCACCCTCTTCATAACCCACATATCCTGGGGCTGCTCCTACAAGACGAGAAACAGAATGTTTTTCCATATACTCACTCATATCTATTCTAATCATAGAATCTTCACTATCAAATAAAAATTTTGCTAATGTTTTTGCTGTTTGCGTTTTACCAACACCTGTTGGACCTAAAAAAAGAAAACTTCCTATTGGAGAATTAGAATCAGACAAACCTGCTTTATTTCTTTTTATAGCACGAGACACAGCATGCGTTGCTTTTTCTTGACCTATTACATCTTTATTTAACTCTTGTTCAACATGAATAATCTTATCTTTTTCACCTTGAAGCATTTTATTTACCGGTATATGTGTCCATCTTGAAACTACCGATGCAATAGACTCTTCATCAACATTATTTTTAAGTAATGTCCCAGATTCTTGAAGTTTTATCCAATTTTCATTTATTGATTTTTCATTCTCTATTAAGGCTGGAATCTCACCATATTCAATTTCCGCTGCACGATTAAAATCTGATGTTGCTTTAGCAGATTCTGCCTCTCTTCTTTTAGATTCTATTTCACCCTTTATCATTGAAATTTTCTCAAATACTTCTTTTTCTGTAGCAAACTGTGATTCTAAGTTTCTTACCTCTTCTTCAACATTCGCTAGTTCTTTTACAATTTCAAGAAGTCTTTTCTCATTTGCTGGAGTTTGTTCCATTTTTAATGCTTCTTGTTCAACATGGAGTTCTGAGCTTTTTCTTTTTGCAGAACTTAAAACATTTGGCTCTGATTCTATTTGCATTTTAAGCTCAGCCGCCGCTTCATCAATAAGGTCAATCGCCTTATCTGGTAAAAATCTATCTGCAATATATCTATCACTTAACCTTGCTGCTGCCACTAAGGCACTATCAGTTATCGTTACATTGTGATGTGTTTCTAGTCTTTCTTTGATTCCACGCAAAATTTGTAAAGACTGATTGACGGTTGGCTCATCAAGAGTAATAGGTAAAAATCTTCTCTGAAGTGCCGTATCTTTTTCAAAAAACTTTCTATACTCTTTTAAAGTAGTTGCACCAATCGTATGAAGTTCACCACGTGCGAGTGCTGGTTTTAAAATATTTGCTGCATCCATACTACCCTCAGACGCCCCTGCCCCTACAATAGTATGAATCTCATCTATAAAAAGAATTATCTGTCCATTTTGTTTTACTTCATCTATTACAGCTTTTAGTCTATCTTCAAACTCACCTCTGTACTTGGCACCTGCAATTAAAGCAGACATATCAAGGGCAACTACACGTTTGTTTTGAAGCGATGTTGGAACTTTCCCATCATTTATTCTTTGTGCTAAACCTTCAACTAAGGCTGTCTTACCAACTCCTGGTTCGCCAAGTAGCATTGGATTATTTTTTGTTTTTCTAATGAGAATCTGCATCATACGTGTTATCTCTTCATCTCTTCCTATTACAGGAGAGAGTTTTCCTTCACTTGCCTCTGTAGTTAGGTCAATTCCATACTTTGATAAAGATTCTAATGTCTCATCTGAGGTTTGAGAATCAATCTTAGCACCACCTCTTGAAGCTTCTAAGTTTTTTGCCAACTCACTTATATCTATATACTTTGATAATATACTTTGAAATAATTCTGTTTTTAAATTTGCTAATATGTATGTATCTACAGCTAAATAAGAATCACCATTTTTAGTCATCAAACCCGCGGCTGTTTCTAATGTTTGAACAAAAGACTTTGAGAGGCGAATACTTTCTTTTGTTACCCCTGAAGATGTTGGTAGCTTACTTGTTAGACTTTTAACATCCAACTCTATAGCTATTTTATCTACATTCATTTTGTTAAACATTTGATTTAAAACAGAATTAGAATTTGTTAAAAGTGCCCATAAGAAATGGATAAGTTCTACTTCTTGATTCTTGTTATGTAAAGCGAGAGAAAGAGAAGATTCTATAGCCTGTGTCATATTGTGTGTTAGTTTTTCAAATATATTATTCATTTTATAAATCCTTGTTATTATATGTGCTTATTATATCTAATTGAGTGACTTGCTGTCAAGTTAGTTAAGTATACTTAGTTAACTAATGATATTTAATACGCTATATTCTTTCTATAGGAAATTATCTATGTACTCTTTATGTTATAATGTTAAAAACAATTTTTAGGACCATTAAACATGCCAACAATTATTGATGCTATAACAAATCGTTCATCTAAAAGAGCATACCTTCCAAAGCCTGTTCCACAAGATATTCAAGAAAAGATTTTAAATGCGGCGAGTATGACTCCAAGTGGAGCGAATATGCAACCTTGGAAAGTTATCGCTATTAGTAATCAAGAAATTCTTAAAAATATCGGTGATGCTATCATTGCTAAAATGGATGAGGGTGTAGAAAATGACCAACACATTCAATACTATCCAGTAAACTGGGTAAATCCTTATAAAAAAAGAAGGATTGTTACTGGTTCTGGACTTTATAAATTAATGGAAGTAGACAGAAAAGACGAGGCAACTCGTTTAAAAATGTGGCATGATAATTTCAGATGGTTTGGAGCACAAACAGTTTATTTCGTTTTTACAGATATGGCAAATATAGATGGAGCACAAGGTGCTTTAATCGACTGTGGTGCTTATATGCAAAGTCTAATGCTCGCTGCACAAGAATTTGGAGTTGACAGTTGTCCTCAAGGCTCAACTACAGAGTTTGGAAGAGTTGTAGCAAAGGTTTTAGATATGCCTGATAATATGGCTCTACTTTATAGTGTAGTTTTAGGCTATGAAGATAAAGAGGCAAAGATCAATACATATCAACCTTCTCGTGCATCACTAAAAGATACAGTAAGTTTTTTAAACTAATTCTATTTTTTTATATCGAGGAATCATACTTTCATTTCCAATAACCCCTCCACTATGTATATAACATATTTCTTCTGAGGTCGTTTCCAATAAAACTTTCCACATAAGAGGAGCATATAAGAGGTCAAACTCTATACCAGTTTCTAATAATTTTTGATATATTTCATAAAACTCAGGATAAGGCTTAGCAAAATGATACTTTTTACTTGGCTCTAAAAAAATTAGATTATTAGGCAAGGCACTTAATGCTTGCATCTGCTTTTTTAGGTATGTAGTATCTCCTACACTAGGAGTTGTATACACTTTATACTCAGGGAGTGCTAATGCTAAAAAAAGTGCTGTAGTACCTGTTCCTGAAGGTATTGCCAGGGACTTAGTAGTTAAGTGTGAAGCTCTAATCTCTTTAGCTAATATTTCTATACCCTCTTTGGCTAAGACATCTGCTCCACCTTGATCAAGTAAAAAACTACTCTCATCTAAGCTAACTTGTAAAGAAGCGATATAATCTCGATAATTATCATGCGCTAATTCAACATGAGACATTCCTAATTGTAATGCTTTAGTAAAATTACCTAAGGTACTCTGTTTTTGTCTTGAAGAAAGAGGCTTGGTATAATAAATAAATTTCCATTCTTTACGTTGGCATAATGCAGCAATAGAAAGCATTGCATTAGATTGTGTTCCACCATAAGAGATAATAGTATTATATTTTTTTTGTGAAGTATAAAGAAGTGCGTAGAGTTTTCTGTATTTATTTCCTGATAAAAGAGGGTCAATTAAATCATCTCTTTTAACATAAAAGGTCCTTCCATCTAAGCTAATCTTAGAGAGAGGAGAAGGAAGCATAAGCTATTTGATAGTTGCTTTTTTCTGAAGAGATTCCATTTTTGTTTTCATAGCACCTTTAAATTTTTCCATTTTTAATCTTTGTTCTATGAAAGGTTTTACTTCTTTATATGTTAAATTTTTAGCTTTATTTTTAGCTTCTAAATAAATTAAATGATACCCAAATTGTGTTTTAACTGGGGCAGATACAGTTCCAACTTTCATGCTAAAAACTTTCTCATTAAATGCTGGTACCATTTTACCTCTAGCAAACGTACCTAAATCACCACCATCAACTGCACTAGGACCAACTGATTTTGCCTTTGCTAAATCCATAAACTTAGTTAAAAGAGTTTTACCTTTTAAAGATTTTAGATCTCTTCTAATTTCTTCGGCTTCTGCTTTTGTTTTAACAAGGATGTGACGAGAATGAACGCTTTCTGGTTCTTTGTACTCACCTTTGTTCTTATCATAGTATGCTTTTAAAGCTTTTTCACTTACCTTAACTTTTTCAAATTGTTTTTGTTGCCAAACTTGAATAGCAACCTCTTTTTTTACTTTTTCTTGGACTTTTTTATATTCAGTCTTAAAGTCTTTTGATTTTAAAACACCTGTCTTTTTTGCATCATCGTAAATTAATGCTTTTGCAACAAGTTGTTGTAAAACTTCTTTTCTAAATTTCATTTGTTTTTCAGGCTCTAGTTGATTTAGTCTTCCTTGTGTTGCACTCATAAGTATTGCATCTACGTCATTTTTTGTTATCTTTGTACCATTTACAGTAACTAATGTTTGTGCAGACAAGATAGAGCTTGCAACAAATAGAATCGAAAGAATTTTTGTACTAATATTCATATTTAAAGTTTCCTTATTTTTATAGTTTCTTAGTATATTTTATTAATGCTAATAGATATTAAACAGCTAAACCTTTTAAATAAAATATCAAGTACTAAAAATCTGCTAAAATACATTTTATGAAAAAAGCGACAAAAAAAGAAATCTTAGAGATTCATCAATTATTTATCGACAAGTATAGTGATGCTGTTACAGAACTCACCTATAAAAATGCTTATGAGCTAGTTATTGCTGTTGCACTATCTGCGCAATGTACAGATAAAAGAGTTAACATTATCACCCCCGCACTTTTTCTTAAATATCCCACAGCTGATATTCTTGCAAAGGCTGATTTAGATGAAGTGAAATCCTATCTTAACACCTGCTCATTTTTTAATAATAAAGCAAAAAACATCATTCTTATGGCACAAAGAGTGGTTGAAGTCTATAATGGTGAAATTCCGATGAACGAAAAAGACTTACAATCACTTGCCGGTGTTGGTCAAAAAACAGCGAATGTTGTGATGATAGAATATACTGGTGCAAATTTAATGGCTGTTGATACCCATGTTTTTCGAGTATCACATAGACTTGGATTAAGTGATGATAAGACAGCCATTAAAACAGAGGCGACACTTGTTAGAAAATTTAAAAACAATCTTCACGCACTTCATCAAGGTATGGTTCTTTTTGGTCGTTATATTTGTACTGCTAAAAACCCAAAATGTGATGAATGTTTTTTAACTCAGTTTTGTAAAACAAAAAAGACTTTTAAGGTTTAGGCACACTATGTGCTATAAAAAGATTATGATAAAAATTCTACTAGTATTAACAACTCTACTTTTTACAGCTTGTGTAAACCAGCATGGTGTTTCTGCAAAGTACTATAGTGACTGTAAAGAGTACTACGACCTCCAAGGCTATTACCACAAAGAGTGTGGAGAAGATGATATTATTACCTATAAAGAAGCTGGAGAAAAAACAAAACGTGGCTTCAATAGAGCTAAAAATAAAATCAAAAGAATCATGGGAAAAGAGGTTCCAGAGCCAAAACCTCAACCAAATGTTTGGTAATTATTAACGGATAGCTATAAAAGTTGCAAAGTTTGCCCATCTAAATACAACCTCACAGTGAGAAAAACCATTATTTAAAGCCATCTTTATATTCTCTTCTTCACTAAAGGGGACTAAAACATTTTCTAAGGCTTCTCTTTTTTGCATAATTTCATACTCTGAATAGCCCTGCTCTTTTTTAAAATCATAATAACACTCTATTAAATCTTTATTAAGCTTTGGATGATGTGAAATCACCTTTTCACTAAAAATAAAAACACCCTCTTTATGGAGAGAATTTGCAATTTTTTTCACCAATTCTTCTCGAACAAGAGGTCGTATAAATTGAAGTGTATAATTACTTATAAATACATTTGCCATCTCATAATCATAATCTAAAATATCTGCGAATTTTACTTCAATATTTGCTCCGTACGCTTCACATTTCTTTTTGGCTTGCTCTAACATAGCTTCTGAATTATCAAGTCCAATTAGTCGAGAATTATTCTTAATTTTTCTATGTAAATTTAATAACAATGAGGCTGTTGAACAACCTAAATCATAAACTAAGCCTTCATTTTCAAGTTGTTTAAGTGCAAAAAATTCAGTTATTTTAAGGCTTTCTTTATAAAAAGGTACGCTTCTTTGAAGCATATCATCAAACACTGCGGCTACCTCTGAATCAAATTCAAATTGTTTTTTTATTGGTTTAGTAAATACTTTATCATTCATTCTTTATCCTAATGCGCTATTTTAACAAAATTCTTATGTTATAATCAACTCAAAAAATTTAGAGACTTATAAAAAGGATTAGCTTGGAACTAGATACTTCAACATGGATGATGATATTTTTCTTGTTAAGCTTCAGTATTAGCATGTGGAAGGTCTATGCTTTTTTACCAAATAAAGCCTTAGCTGACGATGACACAACAAAAGAATCACAAGAAGAACTTATTGCAATTGTTAAAAAACACATCAAAAAAGATATACATTCAAAAGAACTTTTAGCATTAGTAAAAAATGATGAAGATTTTGATAAAAAACATTTTTGGAGATTTAACGAAAATAAGTTAAATCAACTTCGAAAAAAAATGGAAATACAAGACTAAAAACTTCGTTTACTTCTTAACATTTTATTTTCATAAGACCCATAAAGTCATTCGATGATTCCTCAGAGTGTGCGATAAGCATTTTAAGTGTTGGCATAATAAACCTGAGTTTCTTTTCCTCTGCTATATGAATATCTTTAGAGTAATATAGTTTTGTCGCGTGGATAGTAATATGATTGAGAATAGCTGAACAAACTTGTTTAGCACTACTTGGCTTAAAGCGAATATATGTGACTTCTCTACTAAGTTGCATATCACCAATTCGATTATTGAGATGCACAATATGTAATACAGGAGTTTTTAGTCCCTCGTCTGTAGCAAATAAGCAAGTGGAACCATTTTTAAAATAATCTGTATATTTTTGCAAATCAGTAATAGTAGACAAATCATACCGATTCGGTTCTATCTCTATAACAGCTGCCTCATCCTCCAAGCTTTCACCAAGTATACGTCGGACCTCTTCTTCTCCACGTATTTCACTAAGAAGTGAACGAAAGATACTCAGTTCTTCTTTCATCTGTATAACTTTTTCATCTAATATTCTCATATATCTAATACCAAAAATCATTAAAGCAATGATTATTAAAGTAAATAAAGCTATTGCTATACTCATGTTCTATTTCCTTCTTCATTACTACATTCAATATTCTCTTCAAAAGCACAGACTCTATTACGTCCACTATCTTTTGCTATATATAAAGCTTTATCAGCATTTGAAACAATAACTGATGATTTTTTAGCCGTTTCATTATAATCACTGACTCCGATGCTTACAGTGATAGGAATGTATTGCCCATCTTTAATTAAAAATGGGTCTTTTTCTATAAGAAATCGTATATCTTCAGCTATAGACTTAGCTAGAATAATATCTGTTTCCAATAAGATTATCGCTATCTCTTCACCGCCATAGCGACACACAATATCTGTGTTACGTGAACGCTGCATCAGACGTTTACTTAGTGCGCTTAATACAATATCTCCCGCTCTATGACCATATGTGTCATTTACTTTTTTAAAAAAATCAATGTCTATTAAAAGTATTGATATAATATTATTATAACGATCCCCTCTATTAATCTCATGTTCCAAAGATGTGTAAAAGAATTTGTGGTTATATAATCCCGTAAGCCCATCTTTTATAGCCATGTTTCGTAATTCATCTTCAACAAGTTTGCGTTTGAGAGTCATCTCATTAAAGGCATCAATTACTACTCCAATTTCATCGTTTGATGTATTATCCAGGGTGTAAGACAAATTTCCAGCCTTAACATTCTTGATACCTTCTATTAGAAGTTCAAGAGGATATAAAAGTTTTAAAGAAAAAATGATTACAAAAATAGAAACAATAAATACAGTAAAGATGATGACGAAAAATAGGTATAGAAATGTTTGATTAATCGTAGTCATTTTTTTATCAACAGCTTCTTTGTAATCGGAAGATACATAGGCAATAATCTTATTGTTTTTTATAATTGGTTTTATCAAAAGAGTATTTTCATCATCACAAAGAGCATCATCGTTTTTACTATGCAATACTTTTTTAAAGTGCCCCTCTAAATTTTTAATATTGTATTTTTCATCTGCATTTGCAATATTTTTCATATCAAAATTCCGAGCAATTATATTTTTGTCTTTGTCAAAAATAGTAATCTCAGGTAAGCCGAGATGTTCATAAGTTAAATGGGTTTTTATTTTCGAAGGATCGTTTAAGAACCTATAAACATCATCAACAATGTGAATTAAGATCTTTTTTTGAATATTAATGCTGTCATTTTCAAGCACTTTTTGTAAAAACATATAATAAAAAATCATTACTAATACAAGCGGTATCATTGTAATTGGTAACATAAATGTTAATAATTTTTTTAGAAGAGTGCTTTTCATTTTGTCTGTATCCCTTCTTGCAATTGTATGCTCACTGAACGGATAAACAATCCAGTTACAATTAACATTATTAATCCGGAAAATATATAAAATTCTGAGCATTCCATAGTGTGACAATCAAGACAGGTTAGAACATGAAAAATCTGAGGTAAATAGCTTAAAGATGCTAATAGAGCCATTATTAAATAAATTGGTGACACTTTATAAGTACGTCTGAAATAAACAAATGCCCAGAGAATTATCATTAATGGAAATAAGAAAAAAATACCTTCTAGATTAATAGTATAAAAGTATGAAATATTATCTGGAATCTCTAGATATGACAGACTTATAAATAAAGCTATGCCAAGCAAAATAGTTGCCGTTATAAGTCCATATGAGAATTTTTGTAATAACTGAACTTTTTTTACTAACTCTACACTGCGGCTAGACATGATTGCAGAGAGAATAAATATCAGCAATGTGATGATTAAAAAATAATTTGGATAATTATGACTTGCTGCACAATAGCCTAAATCACTGCAAACCTTGCAATACGATGCGTGATACCCTATTATTGAGTATGCAACTGCCGTCAGTAAAAAACTTAGTGGAATATATTTCAAAGATTTAAACTTTGTTTTTTTATAGATAATTAATGTCGTTATTGCCATAACACTACTAAATAAAATTCCGGCAATTGAGATCCACGATTGAAAATAAAAGTGCTGTTTCTGAAATTTGAAAAAATCAAAACCATCCACATTTCAACCTAGATAAATAAATATCATTGAAATTAAAAAGAGTATAGAAAAAAGTAAGTATGTTGTTTTCAATCTGACATTCCATAAATTTTTATTTTTACTAGTGAAGTTATTATAACATAAGTAATAATGATGATTAAACAGAGAGAAGATTTCCACCTATCTTCCACCAAAAAAGTATATTACCTTCTTTTATCAGCTTGTATATACACTCCCATGTCTTCTCTTTTACCTATTGCAAGAACTTTAATAACTACAATATTTTCAATGATCTCATATACAATCCTAATCTGCTTTTTAGCAACATACATTTTTTTGAGTCCAGTTAAATTAAGTCCATTCTTATTTCCAAGGTCCTGTCCAAGTTCAGGTGACTCTTGAATTTTCTTTATCTTTTTAAAGACTTCAATACGAATAGAATTATTTATCTGCTTTAAATCTTTTTCTATAAGTGGATGATACTTTATTTCGTACATTAATTAAATTTTATCTAAATCAATATCAAATTTTTTAGCCATATCTTCCATTGATACATACTCTGATAATGGAGTATCTTTTCTTTCTTGAACGATGCTATAAATTTGAGTATGTTCTAACAATTCAAATTCTTCTTCATAAGCTTTTAATCTTTCATACTCATCAGTAGAGATAACCACCGCTTCAAGTTTATTATTTTTAAGTATTCCTATCTTTTCAAGTGAATGTTCTTTTATACGACTTACAACACTTCCTATCTGTTTAGTAAAGTCAGTAATTGAAAAAAGTTCATTTTGAGCATATTTAACCATTTCATATCCTTGTTAATTCAGTAGTTAATTTCATTGTTTATATTGTAGCATATATGTAGCTATATCCAGCTTTAAATTTTGGGTTTATATAATTGAACACTCTGAACAAGCCAGCTAATTCTTCTTTATTTCGATATTTTACCATTTTAAAAATTTCTGTATTTTCACTATTCATTGGACTTATTGAGCCATTTTTTGTTCTTTTTCTATCAGTTCCTTGCCCTAAGCAGCGTAGGTGTTCTTCGCAGATTATAACAAGCTGCCAACATAAAAAAGTGTTGCTGATTTTCTCTATTCCGAGATTTAATATATCTTTAGCAGTTATACATCTAACACAATTAGTAGAGTAATGTTTTAAAAGAATATGCATAAAACCTTTATTAGCATCACCTTTTTTTAAAATAACTTGAAGACCATTTAAATTAAATTCTGCCTGCTTCGTGATAGCATTTAGAAAATCATATACAATTTTTTAATTAGGTTTCAAAGGCTTTTATCTCTTTAAACTCTCTCTTTAATGTGGCAAGTTTTCAGGATATAAACTCATTTATCTAGTCCAATTATTGTCTTAGTAGACTTTAGTTCTTCCTCTACAGCTTCTTTAAGTTCTTGTATTGCCAATACATCATTAGTAATGTTAAATGAAAAATTTCCTTTTCCAGAATCTTTAACACTATACATTAAAAATACGTAAAAAGTATAGACACCTAGTTTCTATCTAATCCATTTTGATAACATCGTGTTATTCTTTTATTAACTTATTTATTTTCTATACGTTTGATAATAGGCGGAATCCATGAACCATCTAAAATAGCTTTTTTCCCCTCATAAGCGCGAATATATAAAGATATTTTTCCTTTTGGCGCGGGAAGCCAATTTGAATCCATTCCATTACCTGGAGGGCTTTCACCTGCGTAAAGTGTAAGTGAACCATCTTTGTTGTACTTTAAGTCCTTATTTTTTGTGCCTAGAGAGTAACGATTCAATTTATTTGGTGTAAAAATATGATGCTCATTATACATGGTTAAAGACCAAAAACCATTTACAGGAGGTAGCTCCCCTTTAGCAAATGTTACTGAATATAGATTTTTACTTTGAAGTTGTTTACCATTTGAGTCATTATCAGTAAAGAAGTATTGCGTTTCATTAGGTCTGTTTTCAAACATATTTGATCTCGCCGTAGCCACTCTCATAAGATAGTCATATCCCCATTGCGCGTTATTTTCAGAACGGTTCCATCCATTTCCAGCAGGTATACCATTGTGTTTCCATAGAAAAAGAGGTCCTATAACCTCTTTTTCTGTTTCAATTGCAACTTCTAGAAGCGCTTTTTTAACGTTTGAGTCTTTTTTTGCAGCTTCAAGAACTTGAGTTATTGAAGCATAAAGTCCCTCTTCACCATGGAGTGGAGGGACAGCCGCCATTACGTCTGGTAGCTGATCAAAGAACTTCTCAGCAATGACCCATTTGTTCTCGCCCTTAACCTCTGGAGTGGGAAAAGAGGGAGTCTTACTCCAATCTTTTATCTTCATCTTACCATCAAATTCACTCAGAGGATACGCATTGATGTGATTGACTAGCGACTTCATAATAGTGCGGTCTTCATCTG
>JAFLJZ010000205.1 GCA_022712775.1 Sulfurimonas sp. | reverse complement strand
TGTTTATAGATGCTGTTTATCTCTTCGTTGTAGTTAAAAACTCCGAGAGAAGCTAGAACCATACTCGAAGCATATATCATCACAACAGCGGGAACAAACTTAAAAACTTTCCATGAAGTCTTAGATTCTAGCGTGGCGAAGGCAGTCGCTATGAAGGCAAGAGTAAAAAGATAAACAAGAGCGGAACTAATCACAAGGGGCAGCCTTAAAACCTGAAGTATTCGAACGTAAATCTCTCATAAAGTTCTTACCTGGGTCAAACTTCTCTGTTCTATAGCCATCATCTTTTTCTAACCAAAGTTCAGTTCCCTCAAAACATCTGTACTCATGATGCCCAACGATATACTCAACTGTAGGAAACTTTTTTCGTACATAATTTACGATAAAAATATTTGCTAAAAGTTGTTCTATTGTTAGGTCTTCTTTATACCCTGCACCACCAACATTCTCAATTCCAATTGAGCTATAGTTTAAACCTATGACGTGTCGTGCCATAAAATTGAGTGGCATAAGTTGATGGATAGTACCATCTCGTTCCACCATAAAGTGCGTTGAAACATTTAAGGCACTTGCTTTAGATATATCAGGTCTATCTGTAGGCAGCGTTTGTGAAGTAAATCTCTTTAATGAACCCTCAAAAGTCTCTACAGCAGTATAATGTATTAGCACTATTTTTGGAGTTATTTTTATATCTTTTACCTCTAAATCGTAATGGTTTTTTATATACTCTTTTGTAAGGTTTACCCTTGTTTCTCCAAAATTTATAGGAGTTTGAACTATCTCATAAGCAAATAAGTGGAGTGAAAATATAAATAAAATAATGCTGATTTTGAACATAAAAAGTTACCCTCTATTTTTTTTGATAGTGTAACATATCTTATAAGGAATCAAATATGAAAACTCTCTCTTTTACCCTTTTATCATCCATACTATTTTCTACAACAGTTTTTGGAGTAACACTAAGCCCAACAAACACAAACAATTCGCTTATTGTTTATAACTCAAATATTGGCTTAGTTCATGAAAACAGAAAACTACAACTCAATAAAAATGATACGCAGATTATTTATGAAGATGTTGCTTCAAGCATAAATACCGATTCAGTAAATGTTTCACTCCCTAATGCAGTAACTCTTTTCTCGCAACAATATCGCTATGATAAACTCACACAAAACAAACTTATCAATGCCCATATTGGTAAAAAAATAAATGTTAGAATCATGAAAGATGCAAAGAGTTTTAAAACGATTCGGGCGACCTTACTTTCAAATGACGGTGCTTCATGTATTGTTAAAAGTGATGAGAAAATCATTATCATTGCTAGTAAAAATATCATATTTCCTAGTATCCCAAAAGAGCTTATCACTAAACCATCTTTAGTTTGGAATGTGGCAACGAGTAAAAATATTAATGAAGATATAAGTATTGACTATCTCATAAATCAAATCACTTGGAAAAGTAACTATATATTAAATTTAGATGGTGATGAAGCAGATTTAACGGGTTGGATTACTATCAATAACCACTCAGGAAAAAGCTTTGAAGAGACAAATCTTCATGTACTTGCCGGCGAAATAAATAGAGCAGTAAAAGCGAATCGTAACTACAGAGTTGTAAAATCTATGGCGAGAGTACAATACGATTCTCCAGAAGTTGCTCACAAGGCACATGAAGGTTACCATTTTTATACGATTCCATTTAAGGTAAATTTAGTAAACAATGAAACAACACAGATAAAGTTTATCACACAAAATGATATTCAAATAAAAAGAAAATATAGCTCTGTGATGAGTAATCCAAACTATATAAATGGGCAAATAAATCACGATGTCACTCAATTCATCACAATCAAAGGCTTAGACTACCCACTTCCAAAAGGTATAGTGAGAACATATTCACAGTTAGAAGCTACAAATATACTTCTTGGTGAGAGTTCAATAAAGCATACTCCTAAAGATTCACGACTTTCCCTAAAGGTTGGAAAAAATTTCGATATAAAAGTCAAAGAAACACTTTTAAATCATGACAAAAGAAAATACAATCTTGATGTTGATGTTGAGTACAGCATTACAAACAACTCAAATGAAGAAAAAATAGTAGAAATTCTTATTCCTTTTAACAAAAATGATGGAAGTGAGGTTAAAAGTAAGAAAAAATATACCTTTACTAAGGCTAACTTGGTAACATTTCATATAAAAGTAAATCCACAGAGTACAAAAAAATTCAAAGTATACTACACAACTAAAGTTCAAAGGTAAGGATAAAAATTGGCAAAAAAATACATAATATTAGATACAGAAACAACTGGTACTAGTGAGCAAGATAGAATCATACAACTAGGGTACGTGGTTCTAGGAGCAAAAGAGATAGAAGTTCATAATGAATTTTGTAGCGCGGATGTCCCCATAAGTTTTGGAGCGATGGAAGTACATTCAATCACACCAGATATGTTAGAAGGAAAAGTTACATGTACAGAGATGCCCGCGTATAAAAGACTTCAAGAATTAAATACAAGTGAAAACTATGTGATTATTCATAACGCTCCTTTTGATTTAGGCATGCTAGAAAAAGAAAACTTTAACAATCAAATGCAAGTGATAGATACACTTAGAGTTGCAAAACACATCTTGCCTGATGAAGATGCACACAGACTACAATACTTTCGTTATAAATTTGAACTCTACAAAGAAGAGCAAAAAGAAGCAGATGCCTTAGGAATCGAAGTAAAAGCACATGATGCGATAGGTGATGTTCTCATCTTAAAACTTTTACTTTCAAAGCTAAGAACCTTAGTTCAAGAACAGTACCCAAGTTTAAATCCAGTAGACAAAATGGTAGAACTCACATCTACTCCGATTCTAATAACTACATTTAAATTTGGAAAGCACAAAGGAAAAACACTCCAAGAAGTAGCGCAGTCTGATGCAGGTTATATGCGATGGATGTTAAGCTCTATGGATAACTTAGATGCAGATTTAAAATACTCTATAAATATGGTTTTAGGCTCTTAGACTATACTCAAAATCATAAACAAACTAAGAGCAATAACTCCACTTATAAGCGCATAAGGGAGTTGTGTTTTTACATGTTCCACCACTTCACAATCTGCTGCCATTGAAGATATTATCGTTGTATCTGAAATAGGTGAGCAATGATCACCAAAAATTCCACCTGAAATAACCGCCCCTATCACAAGACTGATGTTTGCATCCATTCCTATAGCCATTGGAATCGCAATTGGAATCATGATACTAAATGTTCCCCAGGATGTCCCTGTTGCAAAAGAGATAACCGAACTTAGAATAAAAATCATTCCTGCGAGATAGATTACGTTTAAATTTTCATCGGCTAATGTTGCTAAGTACTGACCTGTTTTAAGCATAGAAGTAACCTCTCCAATGGAAAAAGCAAAGATAAGTATTAAAGAAACACTAAAGAGCTTTTTGGCACCCTTAAACGAAGCTCCACTCCACTCTTTAAAAGTCATATATTTCCCACCTACATAATACAGCAGTGTAAATAGCATAACACTAAGCATTGTATAAAAGATAGAACTTGAGCCACTCCCTTTTAAAATATTTCCATCACCACTCAGGTATAAAAATACAAAAACCAAAATAAGCATCAAAGCAATAGGGAATAACATAAGATACATGCTTCCTTGTTTTGGTTCTTCATAATTTTCACTTTTTTTATAGACTAAGTTTTTCATCGGCCCAATATCTACACCAAACCAAATATATAAAAAAGTCACAACTAAAGCACTCATCGCATAAAAATTATTTAGTACAGAATCTATAAGTATCTCAAGTGCATTTCCATCCAAACTACCAGAAGTAATATGTACACTAATAAGACCAAGCAAAAGTGCTCCGTAACCGTTAATGATAACCAATGAGCCTATTGGAGCGGAAGTAGAATCACAAATTAGAGCGAGTTTTGCATGAGGAATTTTATACTTGTCACAAAATGGTTTTCCTACAGCACCTGAAATAAGTGCAGTAATAGATGTTTCTACAAAAATAACTACACCCAAGATATAACTTAACATCAAAGCAGAACGAGGCGAAGTTACAAATTTCTTTTTCGTCATAGCGTAATGGATAAATCCACCAACACCACCACTTAACTCGATTAAAGCCATAATGCTACCAACCAAAATAACGAAGCCTAAGGTCTTTAGAATCCAAGAAGTAGTGAGTAAAGAATAAAATAAATCATAGAGAGCAATAAGAGAATCATAAAAAGAGAATCCATTAAGAATAAAAAGACCTAAAACAGTTCCAGAAAAAAGTGAAAGAATTACATTTTTTGTATAAAGAGCAAAGAAAATTGCAAGAAGTGAAGGAAATAAAGAAAGATAAGAGAGTTCTATAAAATAATCCTAGAACTCTATTTCGAGTAAGACTTGACCTGCAC
>JAFLJZ010000204.1 GCA_022712775.1 Sulfurimonas sp. | reverse complement strand
AAAACATTTTTAATTAAAAGTATCGTTTATATTGTTGCCTTTGTAGCCTATGCTCCTTGGTTTTATACAACGATAGCATTACACTTTTTAGTAAGTGAACTGTTTTTATATCTATTTAGTATTAATTTTTTAATGTATACGTATTATTATCTTGTAAATCGAAGTAAAATTACTAAAACGAAATCTATAGTTATTTTTGGAGCAGGAAGAGCAGGAATAAAACTAGAATCAGAGTTTTTGGATTCAGAGTATAAGGTAAAGTATTTTGTTGATGATGATAAAATTTTGCAGAATCGTTCTATAGATGCAATTCAGGTTATTTCACGTGAGAAATTAAAATTAAAATTGGACATCATCAAGAATGACCTTTTAGTTATAGCCACTCCATCAGCACCAAAAGAAGATATTAAAGAGATCTATGAAGACTTAAGTAATTATTTTGGAGAAGTGAAAATACTTCCATCTATTGAAGATATATTAAGTGACAAAGATTTTACAACGCAGCTTAAAGATGTTTCAGTTGAAGATTTATTGGCTCGGCATCCAAAAGATTTAGATAAAACAAAAATTTCAGATTTTATAAAAAATAAAACAATCTTAGTTACAGGTGCTGGTGGAAGTATCGGAAGTGAAATTTGTAGACAATGTGAGATATTTGGTGCAAAAAAATTAATTTTATTAGATCATAGTGAATATAATCTTTATACAATTGTTGAAGAAATCAAAAAAATAGAAGTGATTCCTGTTATGCAAAGTGTTGTTGATTTAAAAGCGATAGAGACTACATTTGAAGCACATAAACCAGATATAGTAATTCATGCAGCTGCTTATAAGCACGTTCCTCTTGTTGAATCTAATATCACAGAAGGTATTGTAAATAATATTCAGGGCACAAAAAACCTTATAGATAGTGCAATCAAATATAAAGTAGATAAGTTTGTAATGATTTCCACAGATAAGGCAGTTCGTCCAACAAATGTTATGGGAACAACGAAAAGAATTTGTGAGCTGTATGCCCAAAATTCAAATGGAAATGGCACTGATATAGTAGCGGTTAGATTTGGAAATGTTCTTGGAAGTAGTGGAAGTGTGATTCCAAAGTTTAAATCTCAAATAAAAAATGGACAAAATATCACTGTAACACATCCCGATATAACAAGATACTTTATGTTGATACCAGAAGCGTGTGAATTAGTTCTTCAAGCGGGTGCTATTGGAACTGGTGGTGAAATTTTTATATTAGATATGGGTGCGCCTATAAAGATATTAGATTTAGCACAAAAAATGATAGAACTTAGCGGTAAGGAAGATATAGATATAGAATTTACTGGTCTTCGTCCTGGTGAAAAACTTTATGAAGAATTATTGATAGACGATAGTGATTCCAGCACACAATATGAATCGATTACAGTAGCAGCACCAACATTTTATGATATAGATAAATTAAATGAAGACATAAAAGAGCTTATATCATGCGACAAGCAACTTGAAAAACTTAAAGAGATTGTCCCTGAGTTTAATCATCAGTTAAATTAATGACTTATGTTATAACGTGGTGAAACTTGACAATAGCAAAGGTATATAAACTTGTGAATGCTAAATATGATAAGCAAGGCGATTTCTCCAAAGAGACGTATGCTTTTGAAGATACTTTATGTGATGTGAGTATAAATTTTGATAAAGTGTTTAAAAGATTTAGAAAGTAAATAGTTTAGCTATTGCTAAACTATCACATGCCCCACAAACTTACTCATATTATCCATAATCTCTGAACCTTTTCTAAAACTCATTCCACAGGCTTCATAGGCAAAGAAAACTCCTGCTTGGTATTTTGCTCCAGTGGAATCTTTAGGAAAATCTACATACTCCTGATACACTTTTTTGTAATTGTCATAAGGTCCATCAGTTTTTTCAGCTAAAGAGCCATCAGCATTAACGATAGCGGTATTTGCACCTTCTCTACCAAAAACAGTTTTTTCAACTTGCTTGACACCTTCTAGTGGTTCAAATGATGCTTGAAGTAGGTAGGGAGAATCTGGAAATAAATCATAAAGAATCTTGAGCATGCCTTTTGATTGAAAGAGTAAAGTATAGGCAGGATTCAAAATAATTGCTTCTTGTGATTGCATGATATTACTAAGTGCGGTAGCAAGCTCTGGTTCATCATGTGCTATATCTTCCCAAGGATAGAGTTTAAACCAGTATTCATACTTGTTCTCATCCGCGTCATAGATTCCATCTTCATCAAAATGAGTGTTCTCTAAGTATTCAAAGCTTGTATTAAAGCCTGCATCTGTTGCAATTTGCTGGAGAAGTTTTGTTGTTACTTCTTCTTCCTCATTTCCAGATATAGATGAGAAGAGAATCTTCCAACCATCGTATCTTTCATCAAAGTTATCAACATCATCAAAAAGGGTAATCAATCTTTTAAAATTATTTTTAATTGCTTCATAAATATTATTAAACTGTTGATTTTCATCCATGTTATTATGTTTAAGTAAGGCCCATTGTAGGAGCGCACTTTCAAACAATGAAGTAGGAGTGTCCGCATTAAACTCTATGAGTTTAATATCTTGCCCATCTATTCCACCTGCTAAATCAAAACGACCATAAATATGCCAATGAACATCATTTTCCCAAGATTTTTTGATTACTTCAACAAGGTTAAATGGAATACCTAAATCAAAAAATAAGTCATTTTCAATTACATACTCAGCTGCTTCAACATACATGTCATATAGCTCATTTCCTGCAGTATAGTATGCCTCTGCTTCATCTGCTAAAATTTCTACCAGCTCATCACTTACATATTTACTACCATCTTCATCGGTATGCCAAGAGAAACCTAGTTCTTCAAGAGTAGAATCATCTAAGGGATTTAATTTTTTTAATTGAACCATATATGATTAACCTCCAAAAAAACTTCTCTTAGATGAAGTTCTAGATGAACTACCAAAGAAACTTCTTTTTGAAGTACTCTTAGACGCTCTTGAAGCTGCCGAACGACTATATGCACTTTTATTTGAACTTGTTGCATTTTTTGAAAAGTTTTTGTTATTCATTAAAGCATTTCCAATCATGTTTCCAAGTAAAGAACCAGCAGCAACAGCGAGAATCGTACCTGCTAGACCCATTCCAGCACTTCCACCGTTGTTTTGCATAGTCTCAGAAGTTCCATTTTGAACTTTTTGGTATTCTTGCTCTGCAAGCGCTTTCATCTCTTGCTCATTCATAAAGCGCTCAACAGTATTCCCATTCTCATCTTTTTCACGAATAATCGCACGAGAAGGACCATCTGTAGGCATCTCTTCAACGACTATATATTTTCCATTCGTTTGCTGTTCGATTACTAAAAATCTATTTTGTTGTTTCTCTTGTGGTGCTTCACATCCAGTTAAAACACTCATCATTGCGATTCCAGCACTCCCAAGTGCCACTCCTGATGCTATTGAAGAAAATTGCATTACTTTAAATCCTTTTTGTTTAATGTTATTATTTTTTGTAGGTCATATTCATACAATGTGATTTGTTCCCGTCCATTGTAATAAACATCACCGGTATATGTATATCGAGAATCATGAAATTTCATATTTTTACTCATTAGAATCATAGAACCAACTTTATTTCCGATAGGTGCAATCATAGTACTAAGTGAGACTAGAATAAGACCACCAATAACGATAATCCCAAGTTTTGTATTTTCTACATAGGTGATTAAAAAACCAAAAAGTAGAGTAAAAAAGAGGTAGATTAAAATATTTTGATTATCTGCAAATAAGATATTATAATATACATCAATTTTATAAAAGTCTATGTAATTTAGTTTTATACCTAAAAATAAAAAGAAGTCTAAAAAGAAAGTAAAAAAGGCACCACTTAAAAATGCCTGAACAAGTTTACTCATCTAATCCTCACTTTTTTTCGACTATTTATTTTTAATAGAGCTGATGAAGCATTTTCATGTAGCCCATTTTTATTTTCTATTATTATATCAGCTTTACATTCACAAAACTCAAAATCAAATTTTTTACCACGAGCATTTGCAGATGTTGAGTAATTCCACTGTAAATCTCTTATTATTTGTGATTCTACGGAGTTTTTTACGATTCTAAATGCTTTGTTTTTAACAATAAAGGTAGTTTTTTTTGCACGACGAACGAGCTTTTTTTGTTTTTGAGGAATTCTATGCTTGTTTAATAAAAGGGTCTTAAAGCTTGAATAAATTTTTATAAATTGTTTTGATGAATCACGAGATTTTATAGAATCTAGTCGTGCTTTATTTTGAGAAACAAAACCGACAGTAGTGTCGGTTTGGGTTAGTATAACTGGGCTTATACTAAAAAGTCTTGAAGTGCTTTTGGATTTGACCATGCGTCATCTTTCATTTCATCAAGTGCTAAAATTAATGCTCTAGCTGCACTTAAAGTTGTAAAGTAAGGTATATTTCTCTTTAGTACTTCTTGACGAATAACCGTTGCATCTTTTTTAGATGTATTGTTATCAGAAGTATTAATTGCCATAGAGATTTCATCATTTTTCATACTATCTTCAATATTAGGACGTCCTTCAGAAATTTTTAGTACTCTCTCGCATTCGATTCCAGCTTCTTCTAAAATTAATTGTGTCCCTTTTGTAGCAACAAGTTCAAATCCATGTTTTACTAGTCCTCTTCCTATCTCGGCAGCATGAACTTTATCAGTATCTACAAATGAGAGAAAACATGTTCCTTCGGTTGGAATTTTATTTCCAGCGCTAAGTTGTGCTTTTGCAAATGAAATACCGAAGTTAGAACTAATTCCCATAACTTCACCCGTTGATTTCATCTCAGGAGAAAGAACCAAGTCAGCACCATAAAGTTTATGAAAAGGAAAAACTGCTTCTTTTACTGAAACATGACCTTTTAGTTTTGGACGACGAAGTCCATTCACAACTTCAACAATATCGTATTTGTCATAGTAATCTAAAGAGCTTTTTAAACTCTCTCCCATCATAACACGGGTTGCAACTTTTGCAAGTGGCATACCAGTAGCTTTTGATACAAATGGTACTGTACGTGAAGCTCTTGGATTTACTTCAATAAGATAGATTTCATCCTTGTAAATTGCATACTGAACATTCATAAGTCCTACAACCCCAAGTCCAAGGGCAATAGTTTTAGTTTGTTGTTCTACTTTTTCTATCATATCCTCAGTTAAATTCATAGGAGGTAATGAACAAGCAGAATCTCCTGAGTGAATACCTGCTTCTTCAATATGTTGCATCACTGAACCAATATAAACTTCTTTACCATCAGAGATACAATCAACATCAAGCTCAATCGCTTGGTCTAAAAATTTATCGATTAAAACAGGTGCTTTATTTGATACAGAGATAGCAAGCCCCATATATTCGTCTAGTTCTTCGTGTGAATAAACGATTTTCATACCACGACCACCTAGAACAAAAGAAGGACGAACAAGAACTGGAAAACCAAGTTTCTCAGCAATAGGTCTAGCTTCTTCTTTTTTACGTGCTAAGCCATTCTCTGGTTGTTTAAGTCCATGCTTAATTACGAAGTTTGAAAATTGTTATCTATCTTCTGCAAGGTCAATTACAGCAGAGGTAGTACCAGATATATTTGCACCGATTTTAGTAAGAGCATCTGCAAGTTTAAGTGGAGTTTGTCCACCAAAGTGAACGATGATTCCATCTGGTTGCTCATTTTCGATAACCGCACGAACATGTTCAAAGTCTATAGGCTCAAAATAAAGTACATCAGAAGTATCATAATCAGTTGAAACCGTTTCAGGATTACAGTTATACATAATACACTCAATATCCATCTCTTTAAGAGCAAAAGCAGCATGAACACAACAGTAGTCGAACTCTATACCCTGACCGATTCTATTTGGTCCACCACCGAGAATAAGAACTTTTCTTTTATCACTTACACGATTTTTTACATTTGGTAATTTTGTGATGTTTGTAGTTGAATAAAGGTAAGGTGTTAGTGCTTCAAATTCAGCAGAACAAGTATCAACCTCGTTATATTCTAATGACACACCTAAGTCTTTTCTTGCAGAATAAACTTCATTTTCATTCACTATATGGTCTGAATTTTTAGCGATTAGTTGAGAGATTCTTTTATCTGAAAAACCATCAACTTTTAAAGCACGCATAAGCTTTTCATCGAAGAGAACTTTATCTGTAATATTTGATTCTGATTCTATCATCTCTTGAATTTGATAAAGAAACCAATGGTCAACTTTACAGGTATCATGCATCTCTTCTATACTCATACCACGACGGAAACCTTCCGCGATATAAAGAATTCTATCTGCATTTGGACGTCGAATTTCATGTTTTACAAATTCTATATCTGCATCGATTTCATTAAATCCACAAAGGTCTGTTTCAAGTGAACAAAGCGCTTTTTGTAGTGATTCTTTAAATGTTCTACCAATTGCCATAACTTCACCAACTGACTTCATACTTGTACTTAAAGTACTTACAGCTTCTGGAAATTTCTCGAAGGTAAAACGTGGAATCTTTGTAACAACATAATCAATTACAGGCTCGAAAGATGCAGGAGTTCCTGTAATGTCATTTGTAATTTCATCAAGCGTATAGCCAATCGCGAGAAGCGTAGCTACTTTAGCGATTGGATAACCTGTAGCTTTAGATGCAAGTGCTGATGAGCGTGAAACTCTTGGATTCATCTCTATAACAATCATTCTACCTGTTGTAGGACAGATTGAAAACTGAACATTAGATCCACCAGTATCAACACCAATCTCTCTTAAAATCGCAAAAGAAGCATCACGCATTCTTTGGTATTCTTTATCTGTAAGTGTTAGGGCAGGGGCTACTGTTATAGAATCACCCGTATGAATACCCATTGGATCAAAGTTTTCAATTGCACAAATAATGATACAGTTATCGTTTTTATCACGAATAACTTCCATCTCATACTCTTTCCAGCCAAGCATTGATTCCATGATTTCAATCTCATTTACAGGCGAAGCCGATAGTCCTTCTGCAGCTAAGGTTTTAAACTCTTCCATATTGTATGCTACACCTGAACCACCACCAGCAAGGGTAAAAGAAGCTCTACTGATTACTGGAAAACCAATTTCTTTAACTACTTCTATCGCTTTATCAACAGTGTAAGCATTTTTACTTTTTGGTAAATCCATACCAATCTTTTCCATAGCTTCGTTAAAAGCTGAACGGTCTTCACCTTTATGGATAGCTTCTGGACTTGCACCTAAGAATTCTATACCTTCTAACATACCTTTTTCATACATTGAAGTTGCAACATTTAATGCAGTTTGACCACCCATTGTTGGAAGTATCGCATCAACATTCTCTGCTTTAATAATTTTGGCAATTACATCTTCTTTGATTGGTTCTATATATGTTCTATCGGCAAATTCAGGGTCGGTCATAATAGTTGCAGGATTAGAGTTGATAAGAACAACGCGATAGCCTTGCTCTTTAAGTGTTTTAACTGCCTGTGTTCCAGAGTAGTCAAACTCACAAGCCTGACCAATAACAATAGGACCAGAACCTATAAGTAAAATAGTGTTAATGTCGGTGCGTTTTGGCATTATTTACCTTCTAAATATTTTTCTAAAATTTAGAGATTGTAGCTAAAAGGCACTTAAAATTTGATGAGTTTTAAGTGCCTTTGTTTAATAGTGGAATGTGTATATAAGAGAAGCTAATCCTGAGTAGATATATTTATCATTAACTATACTACTTGAGTACGCTTGGGAGGGAAGTCTATCGGCTCGTATATTAACAAGTGCAGATAGTTTTTTAGTCAATGGATATTTGATATATGTTTGTACACCAAGTTGTATTCCTGCACCAGGAGAGTATTCATTTTCACCTCTTTGCGCTGCTTCTGCTTGGGTAACACCATAATAATAATCAACAAACTTTTTCGATTGATACACTGCAATTACACTTGGATAAAAAGAAAATTTACCATACTTAATATCATATCCAATCTCACTTTTTAAAATCCAAGAATCGTATTTATTCAAGAGGTCATTTAATGCCATAACTTCAATATACGCATCACCACTTTTTGCACTAAAAGCCAGACCACCTTCCCAAGTATTTTCTCTCTTTTGCATCCCTTGTATATCATTAGAATCATAACCATATACCCGAGGTTGCACAGTCAAAGAAAGTCCCCAAGAAAAGTCTTCATTTCTCTCACCTAAAAAGTAAAGTCCAGCTCGACTCCAACGTATATAAAATACTTCATTATCAAAGAATATAACAGGAGAGGGAAGAACTATTGTGTCTACACCTGCATAAGGTTGTGTTTGAAAGTAAGGTCCAGCACCAATAGTGATTTTTTGTTTATCTTCACTAGAAAATAGTGTTGAAATAACGAGGATTAGTAGTAAAATTTGCTTCATTTGGGGTTCCTTATCATATGAAAGTAGCTTGGATCATTAGAATTGTAATAGGGTTTGACCACAGCAGTTTGAAAGCCATGTGATGCAGAACTTGAGATTACTTTTCCAACTTTAAGACCTTTAAAAAAAATCTCATCAAGACCGGAGGTTGTAACTTCATCACCTGCGTGAATCTCAAGCCAGGCAGGAATATATTTAATAACAATATTTTCACTGTTATTTCCTTGTGCGATTCCAGGTGCTTTAACAGAACCTATAAGAACAGCATAAGTACTTTTAATATCCTTATTTAACAAGGCAAGTGAACGTCCATTTTTAGGTATGATAATACCTGCAACTACTTCTTTATAGACAAGCCCATATATTTTAGAACTATTATAATTGGGTACTTCTATCCAAAGCCTATTAAAGTTTCCAAATTTTTCATAAGAGATAGCGCGAACAAGTTCAACTTTAGGATTTGATCCTAGTTTAGAATTACTTTCTTTTAATAAATCATTAATTTCTGAAGTAAGTTGTTTCATAACAAGGTGATTATTCTCATAGTTATGTAGCTTTTCACTTAACTCAGCGATTTTATCGGATTGATTAAAATGCTTGTTTAAATTTTCTTTTGTAAATTCTACGCTTTCATGGTAGTTTTTTTTGAGATAATTAAGGGATTCTATAAAGGGTGTTTGAATCGTATTTGAGTAGTATAAGGCACCTATTAATAGGCCAATAAAAACGAATAAAAAGCTAAAAAGCTCTTTATTCATTGTCGAATAGTTCTTGTAGTAAGTCTATCTCTTCAAGTGCACGACCAGTTCCCCGTGCAACAGCAAGAAGTGGTTCATCTGCAACATAAACAGGGATTCTTACGATGTCAGATAAATATTTATCAAGTTGGCGAATTAAAGCTCCACCACCTGTAAGGATGATTCCATGGTTTACAATATCACCAGCTAAATCTGGTGGCATTTTTTCTAATACATCACGAAGAGCTTCAGCAATTTCTCTTAAAGGGTCTTTCATCGCTTCTCTTGCATCTTCAGAAGTTAGTTCAACTGAACTTAGAAGTCCTTCAACTTGATCACGGCCATTAACTACCATTGTTAGTTCTTCATCAAGTGTTACTGCTGTACCAATGTTAATTTTAATCTCTTCAGCAACTCTCTCACCGATAAGTAAGTTATATTTTTTTCTTACATAATTTACTAGAGAAGCATCTATCTTATCACCAGCAGTTCTGATTGATTTAGAAAGTACAAGTCCACCAAGTGAAACAACACCAATTTCAGTAGTACCACCACCAATATCAACAACTAAATTTCCTTGAGGCTCACGAATATCAATACCAGCACCAATAGCCGCTGCCATTGGTTCTTCTATAAGAAAAACTTCTCTCGCCCCTGCACTTAAAGCTGATTCACGAACAGCCTTTCGCTCAACTTGTGTAAGTCCATAAGGTACACAAATAATGATTCTAGGGCTGATTAAAGATGAACGAC
>JAFLJZ010000203.1 GCA_022712775.1 Sulfurimonas sp. | reverse complement strand
CCTACATACATATAAGTATCTCATTTATACTGCGATTGAAGTAGAAGATATTATACTTATGCTCATTAAAGGTGTCGTTTTTGGTTTTACTATTATTCTCATTCCCATCTATACAGTGCAAACAAAAAAAACAAAAAAAAATCCTCTACTAAAAGTTTTTCTTTTTATATTTTTTATCGAAATGTTTTTTATTCTTTTACAAAAGGTACTTCATGCATTCTAATACAATGAAATTTACGGTAGGGCTCTTTGTTATAAGTGTCTTCTTGCTTCTTTTCATCTTTTTATTTTTACTCTTACAAGAAAAAGGTACTTTTGAGAAAAGACATTCCTATAACTTTACAGTTGATAGTGCTGAGTATTTTTATACGGGCATGCCTGTGAAATTTTCTGGTTTTAACATCGGGGTACTTGATTCTATTTCTTTAAATGATGACGGTTATGTTTTTATAGTATTTTCAATAAGTAAACGTAACAAGAAATGGCTTAGTGAGGGGAGTGTTTTAATGCTAATTAAACCACTCCTTGGTGCACCACATATTGAACTTTATACATCTTTAGACACACCTCCCCTAAAAGATGAAGCAGCAATGATGATTGTGTATAGTGATGATATTAATGACTTAATAATCAAACTGCAACCTGCTGTTGCCAAGACACTTAAAATCTTAGACAACATTGAAACCATAACATCCTACTTAGCAAAAGAAGATTCTGAACTTAAAAAGATTTTAGTTAATCTTGAAAAGTTTAGTGCTAAACTCGCAAATGATGATTCACTTCTTACTACTGCCCTTGGAGATAAAAAAGCAAGTCAAGATATTATGAAAGCTTTAAATGAGACTACCCATATTCTCCAAGAGATGAAAAAAATCACACGAGATATAAGTACTATCACATCTTCACTTGGTAAAGACATAATGCAACCAACCTCATCCTCAATCAAAGAGATAGAATTAATTATGAAAGATATAAAGAAAAAACTTGAAGCAATTGATGGTACCGTTAACGCTGTTGGTAGTTATGACAAAGACATCGTAGAACTAAAAGAGCAAATCACAGTGGGTATACAAAAATCAAATGAAATCATGGATAAAGTAGACAGCTTTATGCAAGATGGCTCAAACAATGAGGTAACACTACCATGATAAAAAGTATTTTTCTTATTTCTCTTGTTTTATTTATCCAAGGATGTTCTTTTAAAACTCCTCCAAATCAATGGGAGCATAAAAGTGCTACGGCCTTTAGTTCATACACGAAAAACTTTTTGGAAGGTAATAATACTCTTTCTCGTAATGACTTAAAACGTGCAATAAAACATGCGAAGAAAAGTGCTGACTTAACAAACTTAGCCAAGATATATCTTGGAGTTTGTGCACTCAACATATCTGTTGGTATGAGTGATTCATGTGAAAAATATACAAATATTAAAGAACTTGTAAATAATAAAAACTTAGATGCCTATTATCAATTTCTGCAATCAACTCTAGAACAAGAAGACATCAAATATCTACCAAAGGCATATCAAGAATATGTAAATCTTCAAGTACCTCTCCTTGAAATAAAAAAAACTACTTCTTTGTTAATTTGTGCAGCACTCTCTAAAGAAACACTGGATTCTAATGCACGTCAAAAGATTATACAAAGAGCTTCTCACCACGGATATAAAAAGTCTGTAATCTTTTGGTTAAAAGAATCACTCAAACATGACAACAACCCAAAAATTCAAAAAAAGATAAATACTCTCACCTCCCAATAAATTAATTTAGTTACATAATGGTTACACAAAAAGGTAAAAATGTAACCAAACTATAACCATACTTTTTTATACTTTCACTATCAATTTAAAAAAGGTAGGTTTTATGATAGACATGAGAAAAGTATTAAAGATTGTTCTCGTAGGTACAGTTTTAATTTCAGGATTATCAGCGAATGATATTATCAAAGGAAGTGGAGCTTCTTTTCCATACAGTGTGTATCAAAAATGGATTAAAGCATACCATAAAGAAACAGGTATTAAAATTGACTACATTAAAAAAGGGTCTTCAAAGGGTATCAGAGATGCAAAAATGCGTTCAGTTGATTTTGCTGGAACAGACAAACCACTTTCACCAAAAACTTTAAAGAAAAATGGGCTTTACCAATTTCCAGCAGTTGTTGGTGCGATTACAATGGGTTACAATGTTGCTGGTGTTGATAAGCTTAGATTAAGCAGAAGTGCTATTGTTGCTATTGCTTCTGGAAAAGTTTCTCATTGGGATAACGAGATTATCGCTAAAGAAAATCCAAACCTAAAACTTCCACATGAAAAGCTAACTTTTGTTCACCGTGCTGATGGCTCAGGAACTACATATAACTTTACATACTATTTAAGCAAGGTTTCTAAAGACTGGAGAAAACAATTTGGTGCTAAAAAATCACTAAGCTGGCCAGGAAATCAACATATCGGTGGAAAAACAAACTCTGGTGTTGCAGCTCTTCTTAAACAAACTGCGTACTCTGTTGGTTATATAGATTATGCTGATGCAGCGAGCAATAACATCTCTATGGCTGCACTTCAAAACAGAGCAGGTAACTACATTATTCCTACTTTAAAATCATTTCAAGTCGCAGCTTCAAAAGCAAGACTAGACCCGAAAAAAGATTTTTACGCAATCATAGCTGATCCTAAAGGTGAAGATTCTTACCCAATGGTAGCTGCAACTTTTATCTTAGTTCCATCAGAAAAACCTGCAATGAATAAAAATGTAACTAAATTTTATGACTGGGTATACACAGATGGTCAAGAGATTGCTAAAAGCTTGGGTTTTGTTCCTTTACCTGATAGCCTAACTTCTAAGGTTAGAGCATACTGGGATGCTAAAGGTATTAAGTAAACTCTATGGAAAAAATATTTCAAAAACTTTCACTCGCAAGTGCTACTTTAGTATTTGTGATTCTTGTGGGAATTTTCATCACTCTTTTTAACTCTTCAAAACTCGCTATAGATGAATTTGGATTTGATTTTATTACAAATTCAGACTGGAATGTTGAGGTAGCTATTGAAGGTACAGGCTTAGAATCGATACAATTAGATGAATCTGATGATATTTATGATGAGGATGAAATGCTTTTTGATGAGGACGATGAAAACTCCCTTACAAAAACAGTATACGGCGGACTTGTTCCTATCGTTGGTACACTTCTTACTACAATTATCGCACTTGTTTTTGCACTTCCGATTGCTATGGGAATAGCGGTATTTTTAGCAGAAATTGCTCCTAAAAACATCTCCCATGTAGTTGGAATCGCGATTGAACTTTTAGCTGCAGTTCCATCTATTATCTTTGGTATGTGGGGGCTTTATTATTTCGCTCCCATAGTTGCAGACTTAGTTGGTGGTTATCAGGTTTCACTCTTAACAGCTGGTCTTGTTCTTGGTATTATGATTTTACCTTTTATGGCGGCTATCACGCGTGATTCTATGAATACAACTCCAGGTGTCTTAAAAGAATCAGCGTACGCACTTGGTGCTACGAAGTTTGAAGTGGTTAAAGACATAATCTTTCCCTATTCAAGAACTGGAATTATAGGTTCAATAATCTTAGCGCTTGGACGAGCCTTAGGTGAGACTATGGCTGTTGCATTTCTAATCGGTTCTATTTTTGTTCTCCCATCCGCTATAAATGATCCAACTATCTCGATTCCAGTTGCGATGGCAAATAACTTTGGTGAAGCAAGTGGCTTAGGTGAGAGTGCTTTGTTTTATCTTGCACTTATACTTTTTATTATTAGCTTTGGAGTCATATCTATCGCTAAATTTTATTTCCTAAAGAAGGCATACTAATGCGATTACTAGTTAACAAAATATTTTTAGCCTTGAGTGTTTTATCTGCGATGATTGGTTTAGCTTTTTTATCATGGATTCTTATCACCCTTTTTGTCAAAGGTTTAAGTTCATTTCATTTTAACCTCTTTTTAAATGACCTAATTGAAGGTGGTTTAAGAAACCTTATCATCGGTCAATTCATTTTAGCTGGTTTAGCTGCGATTATTGGTATTCCTATAGGAATGACTGCAGGGATTTATATTCAAGAGTATGGACGAGGTAAATATGCTTCTCTTATTCGTGATTTAAGTGACATTATGATGTCAGCTCCTTCTATTGTAGTAGGGGCTTTTGTATATGCAGTCATTGTTATTCCCACAGGTGGTACAAGTGGATTTGCAGGAGCTATTGCTCTTTCGATTATGATGATTCCAGTTGTGATAAATACTACTGATAACATGCTCTCACTTGTTCCTCGTGAACTAAGAGAAGCTGGAATCGCACTTGGTGCATCAAAGTACCGTGTAATTATGGACATTGTGATTAAGGCAGCAAAGGTTGGAATCATGACTGGAATCTTACTCGCCTTTGCTCGAATCATAGGAGAAACTGCACCTTTACTTTTTACATCTGAGACAAGTAACTACTTCTCACTCGACTTAACAGAAAGTTTTCCATCGCTTACCGTTAGTATGTACGATTTAGCAAGTGAACCCCAAGAAGCAAGCAGAGATTTAGCGTGGGCTGCTGCATTTATACTTACAGTTTTGGTTTTAATTATCAACCTAGCTGGAAGATTAATTACAAGAAATAAGGATTAAATATGAACGTAATGAATATTAAGAAATTTTCTTTTACCTACCCAGGAGTGGATCACCCATCACTTAGAAACATAACTCTTCCAATAGAAAAAAATAAGATAACGGCTTTGATTGGTCCGAGTGGTTGTGGTAAATCCACACTTTTAAGAAGCATGAATAGAATCCATGACATTTACCCTGGAAATAAGTACGATGGAAAGATAGAACTTATGGATTCCAATACTGGAAAAATGAGAAATATCTTAGAAATAAAAAAAGAAAATGAGTTCATAGAACTTCGCCAACAAGTAGGAATGATTTTTCAAAAACCAACTCCTTTTCCAATGAGTAATTTTGATAATGTTGCGTATGGTTTAAAAATTTCTGGACTAAAAAACAAAACAGAACTAGCAGATAAAGTAGAACAAGCACTCAAAGATGCTGCACTTTGGAAAGAGGTAAAAGATAGACTTAAATCATCTGCAATGGGTCTTTCAGGAGGGCAGCAACAACGCCTTTGTATCGCACGAGCCATCGCCGTAAAACCAGAAGTTATACTTTTTGATGAGCCTACCTCAGCACTTGACCCTATCTCTACTGGTGCAATTGAAGAGCTTTTAGTCGAATTAAAAAAAGATATTAGTATTTGTATTGTTACACATAATATGCAACAAGCTTCTCGCATTAGTGATTCTACCGCCTTTATGTATCTTGGTGATTTAATAGAGTACGATAAAACAGAAACTATCTTTTTAAATCCAACAGAGAAAAAAACAGAAGACTACATTACTGGCCGATTCGGTTAAGCAAAAGGAAAACTAGATGATAAGTAACTTTCAAAAAAATTTAGATGAAATAAAAGAAAAAGTAACACAAATTGGAAATGGTCTTTTAGAAGCAAATATCCTTTTACTCAATGCCTTAGAAAACTGTGAACCAGAGAACTTTAACACTGCAAAACTTCATATAAAAAACATTAGTTCAAAAACAGATAATATTGATAACGTTATTATAAAAGTATTAGCTTTATACACTCCAGAAGCAAGGGATTTACGACAGGTTGTCGCCTACATGAAAATCACAAATGAACTTTCTCGTGCCTCTTCAAATACCCGAAGTTTTATCCGTGGGTTTACAGATGTTTGTACAGATGTAGATGTCACAATGGTAAAAGAATATGCAGTTCCTATGCAAGGTTCTACTGTAAAAGCGATTAAATTATCCCTAAATATGCTCGGCTGTGATGACAGTGATGAGATACAAGAACTTTATAATGATATTTTGATTGAAGAAAATAAAACAGATGATTTATATGAAATTGTTGAAAGAAGTTTATTTGCACAAGCTGAGGGAATTGAAAGCTTTGAGAAATTTCATAAGATGCTCAAAGCATTAAGAAAAAGTGGCAAAATTGCTTCTCGTGCTATAGCCATAGCTAACTTACTTGTTTATGCAAAAGTTGGCGGAAATTTTAGTAGCTAATTTAGCTACAATTAGATTATGAATCAGAAAAAATATACAATTCTTATAGTAGAAGTGAACTTTATATGTTTATAACTAACCAGACTATTTTAATCGTAGAGGATGCTGAAGATATATTAGACTTAATGGAATACACTCTAAGTAAAGAAGGCTACGATGTTATCACTTGTGTAGATACCTCAAATGTTAGAGATATGCTTGATGAAGAAGATATCGTTCTTATCTTAATGGATAGAAATCTTCCTGGAGTTGAAGGTAGTAAATTTATTTCTACACTTCGAAATGAGGGTTATAATGAGCCTGTTATCTATGTTAGTGCAAAAGATTCTTCAGATGAAATTTTAGAAGGTTTTGAGCGAGGTGGCGATGATTATATTACCAAGCCTTTTAATCTTAATGAGCTTAAAGCAAGAGTCAAAGCGCTTATCAAAAGAACACAAAAAGTTCAAGATATTATCAAAATTAAAGACATTACATACAAGGCTTCAAATAAAACTTTTAGTATTTCAGATAAAGATATTAAACTAACACACTTAGAACATGACCTACTTTTGGAATTTATAAAAAATCAAAACATCCTCTTAAGCCGTGAACATTTACTCGATAGTGTATGGAAAGATTCTCAGAATAAACAACTAAAAACTGTCAATGTTGCTATCAAAAGACTTAAAGAAAATATAGACCCCGATGGAGAAAAAAACTACATTCAAGCTGTTCGAGGTGAAGGATACATTTTTTGTTAAGCTTTCATCAAATAGTACTTAGAAAATTTCTTCTTGCTTTTACAATACTATTTCTTATTGTTGGTGCTATCGTCTACTACTGGACTAAAGAATTTTATCTCGCACAATCAAGAGATTCACTAATTCAAAATATTGAAATTGCTTCTTTTACACTTCATAAAAATGGTGATTTAGATTCACTAGCCCTTAAAGTAAAAACATCTTTGAATCTTCGACTAACAATAATTGCAGAAGACGGAACTGTCATCGCAGAATCACATAAAAACAAAGCTGATATGGATAACCATAAATACAGAGATGAGATTATACAGTCTAAGCATGAAACCTATGGATATAAAATAAGACACTCAAGTACTATAGATAAAGACCTTCTCTATATCGCTAAAAAATACGAAAATGAAGGAAAAGTAACGTATATACGAATGGCTAAAGAGTTAAAAAGTATAAACGAAGCTATTTTTTCTTTAGGTATAAAAATCTTTTTAGTTCTCACTCTATTTTTTATTTTCATCTTTCTTATTGCTTTTAGAATTTCAAAACAAATAGAAATAGAAGCACAAAAAATAGTTACTTTTTTAACCTCGCTTACACGAAAGAAGAAATCGAGTTATGTTAGTTCTGATTTTTCATTAGAGTTTAATAGAATCACAAAACTTCTCACAAAA
>JAFLJZ010000202.1 GCA_022712775.1 Sulfurimonas sp. | reverse complement strand
TTGACACGATTTTTACACTTCATGCAGAACATGAACAAAATGCTTCTACAGCTACGGTTCGTGGTGTTGCTTCAACTGGAGCACATCCCTATGTTGCTATAAGTGCTGGTATCTCTGCACTTTGGGGTAGAGCGCATGGAGGAGCAAATGAATCTGTTATCAAACAACTTGAAATGATAGGGAGTGTTGATAATGTTGATGCCTTTATAGCACGTGCTAAAGACCCAGATGATGATTTTCGACTTATGGGATTCGGTCATCGTGTGTACAAAAACTTTGATCCTAGAGCAAAGGTATTAAAAAGTTTACAAGACGAGCTAAAAGATGAGTTAAACTTAGATTCAAACCTTATGCAAATAGCAAATAAAATTGAAGAAATAGCATTGAATGATGAATACTTTATAAGTAGAAAACTTTATCCAAATATAGACTTTTACTCAGGGGTCATTCTCACTGCTCTAAACATTCCAAAATCAATGTTTACTCCTGTTTTTGTAATAGGTAGAACAGTAGGTTGGATAACGCAATGGATAGAGTTTAAAAAAGATACTAAAGCTAAAATAGCACGACCAAGACAACTATACACTGGTCAGTAAGGACTTTTAGTAGATTTTATCTTTGAGATTAAATCTATTATAATAAACCTCTACCATCTTTGAAAGTTCTTCATCGCTTAAGTTTGTTTTGTCCTTGATTCCAAATCTATTTAAGTAACCAAAAGGTAAGACAGACTGTTTCATAGTTGGTTTTTTTAGGTAATCAAAAATAGCTTTTTTTATAACTCTCTCGCTACTAAATTTGAGTGAATATTTTTTCATAAACATATGTAATTGAAATTCATTTGCATGGCATTCTAAACAGTTTTTTTCAAAAGAGTTTGCGTATGAAAAAGTTACTAGAAATAAAAGTATATATATCGTTTTTACCATGTTAGTTTTACCTTTGTGCCTTTATTTACTTCGGAATCTATTTTTATAGTTATATTGTATTCATCAGCGATAGCTTTTATAATGCTATATCCAATACCAAAGCCACCTTGTACAGTGTCAAACCTAAGATATTTTTCGTATATGTTTTCAACTTCTTCTTGTGTCATTCCCTTACCCTCATCCACAATAGATAAGCTCTTATTTTGTAAACTAATACGAATCGTAGTTGATTTTTTTGTATACTTTATGGCATTTGAAATGATGTTGTCAACTAATCTTTCATATTTTTGTTTATCCGCCGTAAACATAATGTTTTCTTTAATATCAAGCTCAAAGTTTACCTTTTTCACATTTGCCATAATACTAAAGTATTGAACTCTCTCATTGAGTATAGTGGATAAGTTTAACTCTTCGTTTTTAAATGAGGTTTTATGATTAAGGAGTAAATACACCAAGCTTTCATAAAGACTCGATATATTTAAAGAAGCAATCTTAATTCTTTGAAACTTCTTTAAAGACTTTTCATCAAACTTTTTTGTATCTAAGGTTTCAATATTCGCAAGAATTGTTGTTATGGGAGTATTAAGTTCATGGGTTGTATCTTTAATGAAGTTATCAAGTAGGTGAAGGCTTTCTCTTAAAGGTTTTAAAACAAGTTTTACTAAGAAAAATGAGGTCATTATGGTGATAATAACCATTAATATTGCAATTGCAATTATATTATTTGATATTGTAAATGGCAGGGTACTTTTCTCAACAATCATATAGGCTGCACCTAAGTAGTAAGGTTTAAGGGGAGATATATAGTATGATTTATTTTTGATGATAAAAAAATCTGTAGTAAGATTTTCAATTTTAGTTTCAAAGGTAGAAAAAATAAGCTCTTTGTCAACATCATAGATAGCGCTTTTAAAATCTTCAAACCTTGGGTACTCATACACGGCTGTATTATCTTCATATACATTCATAAGTTCAGTTTCTAGTTCTAAAGAATATTCTTTTAAAACCTTTTTTTCTTTATCGATTATTTGTTCTTTTTGATAGAGGTAATAAAAAGTAAATATTGTAGCAATAAGAAGTAGGGTAGAACTCAAATAGAGTGTTAAAACATTAAAGATAGTCTTTCTTTCACTTTTATACAAGTGTATATCCTACTTTTTTTATGCTAAGTATTTTCTCTTTTCCTAAATATTTACGAAGGTTTTTTATATAAGTTCTTATGCTCATCTCACTATGTGTTTCATCAAAAGACCAAACATTTTGATAAATAGTTTCAAAACTAACAGATTCGTTTTTATGTTTGAGTAATAGTTTGAGTAATAGTAATTCTTTTTGATGTATTTGAACTAGTTTATTATCTATAACTAATTCATTTGTATGCGTATTAAAAAGTATATTATCTGATATTTCAAGTTCGGAGTTTGAAGTTTTGAATTCTCTTTTGAGCAGAGCTTTTGTACGCATAAGTAACTCTTTGAGTACGAAAGGCTTTTTTATATAATCATCAGCACCCGAGTCATACCCGTTGGTTAAATTATCAATACCACTAAGTGAGGTTGTGAAAATTGCTGGAGTTTGAATATTTGCATCACGCAGGCTTTTTAAGAGTTTAAAACCATTTATACTAGGTACATTAACATCTAATATGAGTACATCAAAATTTTCTTTATATATAATATCTAAGGCTTCATCGCCATCATAAGCGCAAACAACATTGAAACCTTCTTCAATTAAGAACTCTTCAACAGTCTCAGATAAATTTATATTATCTTCTAGGTATAAAATTTTCATAAATTATTATACCTAAAAAGAGTTTTATGC
>JAFLJZ010000225.1 GCA_022712775.1 Sulfurimonas sp. | reverse complement strand
TCCTGATTCTATAAAAAGTGAAACTGTCCGCCAAGCACTTCGACTTACAAATCAAGAAATGGATAACTTTACTAAACTCAGCATTGTAAGTGATAATATGCTTCTCTTTTGTGCAGGATTTTTATTAGAAGCTTCAAGACGTTTTCATGTAGTTCTCGCAGGTGGAACACAAATGGCAGCATGTTTACTCATCGCAGATAAGCTTAAAGAGGATGTTTTAATGCGATTAAAATCAGATAATATCACCCTTGCAACTACAGGGTGGGTTGTCCATGACAGTTTCTCAGACATTAAACATCTTCTTTCTCTTTTAAGCTACACTCCTCATGCTATTTACACAGAATTTAGTTTTGCAAATGCAGAAATACCAGTACTTAAGAAGTACGATGAGGGTGAAGCAAAAGAAGGTGTTGGAGCAGGGGCATCTCTAGCCTACGCAAATCAAAATGGACATACAAATAAGGAAGTACTTGATTCTATAGAACTTCTTATGTATATGATGTAATGAACGCTTTATTTATAGGTGGAATTAAAAGCGGTAAAAGTAAGTGTGCAGAAAGCTATACACTTAAACATGCGATAACTAAACCTACCTATCTTGCAACAACTGAATTTTTTGATGATGAGATGCAAGAAAAACTTAAAGAGCATAAACTCCAAAGAAAAAACAACTTTAACACACTCGAAGAATCACTTCATTTAACAAAGGCAACACAAAATCAAGGTTCTATTGTTCTTGTTGAATGTATAAGTATGTGGATAAACAATATGCTTTACCATGAATATAGCGAGGAAGATATATTTGAAGAAATCAAGCAACTTACTTCTTCAAACAACTCGTTTGTTTTTGTTATCAATGATGTTAGTTCTTCTGTTGTTAGTAAGAATTCACTTACTAGAAAATTTGTAAACATAAACGGAAAAGTTTCACAATTTCTTGCCTCAAACTGTGATGAAGTTTTTCATGTGATAGCTGGGGTAGAGGTAAAAATAAAATGAAATTACTCAAAGGATTCGCCCTCGCTTGGAATATGTTAAGCATACTTCCTTTTTTTAAAGTTCATAATTTTTTTAAAGGTATCAACGGCTACTCTGCTATGTTTTATCCTCTTGTTGGTTTTATTTTAGGCTCTCTTCTTTGGGCTATATCTTTTCTCTTACATGGCTATGTTCCTACTGCTCATTTAAGTGTCATTATATTTACACTTTGGGTCGTCATTACAGGAGCTTTACACCTTGATGGTTTGAGTGATTCTATCGATGGTTTATTTGTTCACAAAGATAAAGCCCTTGAAATAATGAAAGATTCTCATGTAGGAGGGATGGGTATGTCTTTTACAGTAGTTTTTTTACTTTTAAAGCTCTCAAGCGTTATATACTTGGGAATGTATGAACTATATTACCTCTTGCCTGTGATTCTACTTCTTTCACGTCTTAACGCTGTTGGAGCAATTTATTTTTACCCTTATGTAAGTCAGGGAATTGGAGCACTTGTTAAAGCAGAATTTACAAAAGTGCATTTATTTATTGTTATTTTCTACTCTTTGGTTTTAGTTTTTTTATTTAATGCCTTAGATTATTTTCTTATTAGTATTCCTCTCTTAATTCTTGTAGCTATATTCTTTGTCAAACGACTAGGTGGTCTTAGTGGGGATGTATACGGCTTTATTATTGAACTTACAGAGCTCGCTCTTTTAAACTATCTTATTATCACCCATTTTTCATGAAAATAACACTTGTTCGTCATGCCCAAGTACTAGAATCGTATATAGGAAAGTATAACGGACATATTGATATACCTCTCTCAGAACATGGAAAAGTTCAAGCCAAAGAATTAGCAAACATATTTAAAAATGAGGAATTTGACAAAGTATACTGCTCTGACTTACTACGTGCAAGAGAAACATTAGATCCATTTAACATAACTACAGAAATAACTTTTACACCAAAACTAAGAGAAAAATCATGGGGAAAACATGAGGGAAAAAGTTTTGATGAAATAGAAGATTCTGGAATAAAATATAAAAATTTCGAGCAATGGCTTAAGGCACTTGATGGTGAAGACATTAAAATATATCAAGGTAATCTCAAAGAGTATTTTTATAAAACAATCCTTGAAAGTAAGTATAAGAATATCTTAATTATGACACATGCTGGATTTATTAAAACTCTCATTGGTGTCGTCCAAAAGTCCCCTATAGAAGAGGTCTTTGCATTAAATCTCACATATTCTTCATATGTAGTATTTAATAAAAATGACATGAAATTCTCCTCCATTCAACACAAAAAGCCAGATATTTAGATATACTTTTCCTTAAATAATTTACCTAGGACACTTCATGTTTAGATCTGTTAAATCAAAAGTAATCGTATCCATTATTGGTGTTAGTATTTTAGGTCTAATAGGAATATCTTCGTATCTTTCTTATACACTTAATTCCTTATCTCAAAAAACAACTGAACAGTCGCTATCAATGCTTAGCCAGTCTATTTTTCAAACGATGACAGGAAGCATGATGATGGGTGACCCTGCTGTCGTTGAAAGTGCTTTTAAAGCTGCAAAATCTATAGACGGTATAGAATCTTTAGAGATTACAAAATCAAAGGCTGTTTTAGAAGTTTATGGAAATGGTGAAGCATTCACAAATAATGCACTTATCCTTGATGTCCTCAACAACAAAACTATTAAAGTTATAGAAAAAGATGAAAATGGCCATCATTCGATTAGAAGAATTATACCAATGATAGCAGAACAGAGATGTTTATCATGCCACTACAATTCAGCCCAAGGTGATGTTCTTGGGGCTATGGACCTTACTATATCTTTAGATAAAATTGATGAAGATATAGCTACAACAGAGATGATTCTTTTTATTGCACTCCTTATTGCCTTACTAATTTTTGCTGCACTCTCTTCTATCTTTTTTACTAAAGAGGTCTTTCAACCTCTATGTAACCTACAAGAAAGAACATCTGAACTTGTAAGTGGAGATAAAGACTTAACCAAAAGACTTAAATATAAAAAAGGAAATGAGTTTGGTAATGCAGCTCAAGAAATAAACAACTTCATAGAAATGGTTCAAGGAACAATAAACGATGTTAAAGAACTTGGAAAACAAAATGCCAAAATCGCGCAAGAAGTACTTCTCTCAAGCGATGTAATTGTACAAAGTACAAAAAAAGAAGGTGAACTTGTTCAAAAAACTGCACAAAGAACAGAAGTAATTCAAGATCTTCTAGAAGAAGCTAATCACACAGTAGAAGAAACTCAAAAAATGGTTCAAGATGCAAACAATGAACTCAACTCGGCAAGAGAAACACTAAACTCTCTGGGGGGTGAAGTAAGCTCTTTTGTTGAAATAGAAAATGAATTATCTGCTGAACTCACAGGTCTTAAAACAAATGCTGATCAGGTAAAAGATGTACTTGGAGTTATTAAAGATATAGCAGAACAAACAAATCTTCTCGCACTAAACGCTGCTATTGAAGCAGCACGTGCTGGTGAGCACGGACGTGGTTTTGCTGTTGTTGCAGATGAGGTTAGAAAACTAGCTGAGAGAACACAAAAAAGTTTGGTTGAGATAGATATGAGTGTAAGCACTATTGTTCAGTCTATCAATGATGTAAGTGATAAAATGCATAATAACGCAAAGAATATACAAAACCTTACAGATATTTCCAATGAGGTTGAAGATAAAATAGCAATCACATCTGAGGCGATGGAAAATTCAAATATTGCAGCACAAAAAGCAAAAGAAGATGGAAAAACAATGTCACATGAGATAAAATTTATTATCACTAATGTTTCGGATATAGAAGCACTTTCAATAGCTAATGGAACAAGTGCGCAGCATATCGAAGATGATATGAAAAGACTCGTTCAAACTGCTCAATCACTGCAGTCAACGATAGATGAGTTCAAGAGTTAGCCGTGCCTAACTCTTCGTCTAGCTTGATTACCTGTATAATTTTTTTTAAAACATTTTTGACAGATACTATGCTTAGAGTTTAGCGGCAAGGGAGCCTTACACATTCTACAAGTTTGTGTGAAGTGTGTTTGATGCAAAGATAATTCTATATACTTGTTCAAAATTCTCCGCGAAGTTCTTGCCTTTTTTTCATCTACAAAATACTCATCAAATCTATAAGAAAGCCATAAATAAAGAGAAATCTCTTTTACCATATCTTCTGCTCTTAAAAGTTCATCTGTTGTTTGTGCATATTCACCAAAAAGTTTTGGAGGGCTATAAGTTACTGGTAATTGTTGTTCTAGCGCATGAATATAATTTTCATACGCACCAATAATATATGGAGACTTAAGCGTAAGTGGAGCACAAGCTAAATGATATTTTGTCGCTATATCTAAATCAAATCTATCAACAATCTCAGAAGCAAGTAACATATCTTCTAAGCTTGAGGCATTAAAAGGTCCATTAAATTCCATATGCTCAACAAAAAACTTAAGAATCTCTTGGAGTGAATTTTCTTCTAAAATACTCCCCACAAGTTTAATATGTTCTAGGTTTGCCATGACCCTAAAAGGAATGCTTATTATTTTTGCATCCTTATAAAAATTCTTTTTTACTACCCTGAGTGCTTCTGGATTAAGCGCTCCAACAAATCCTTCTTCATGTAAACCGTATCTACCTGCACGACCAGAGATTTGATGTACCTCTGATGGAAAAAGGTTTCTTTGACTTACTCCATCAAATTTTTCAGCCTTAGAAAAGAGTATCGTTTTTATTGGTAAATTCATTCCCATAGCTATAGCATCTGTTGCTATTAGAATCTCCGTTTCACCATCACGGAATCGTCGTGCTTCTTCTCGTCTTACCTCTGGTGAAAGGTTTCCATACACAACACTTACAGAAAAAAAGCGTGAAAAATCTTGCTTTAAGCGGAGTACATCTTTTCTACTAAAAGCGATTATCGCTGTTCCTGCTTCTACATCTCTTGACTCAGTTGGAACTTCTAAAAGTCGTAAAGGATTTTTTCTCTCAAATTCTATAATCTCTAATTCTTCACCTAGATACTCAGCTAAAGCAACAATAGCTTCCTTAGAATTAGGTGATCCTGTCATGATAATCTCTTTTGCAGGTGCAGCAATAATAGCATTCGCCCATGCCCAACCACGGTCACGGTCATCTATCATCTGCACCTCATCAATTACACACACATCTACATCAACTTCAAAATTCAACATCTCTATAGTAGAGCTTATATGTGTAGCCTCATCATCAAGAATTTGTTCTTCTCCTGTAATAAGTGAAGATTCAATACCCTTTGCTTTAAGATTCTCATAGCCCTCTAAGGCTAACAAACGTAAAGGTGCAAGATAGTACCCAGTATCAGCCTCTTCGAGTATTCTCATAGCCTGATATGTTTTACCACTGTTAGTGGGTCCAATATGAAGCGTTAGCTTTCTTCGCATCGCTCTCGCCATTGGAAAAAGATTTTTAAAATCCCGTATAGTTCGGGCTAAAAGTGCGTGTCGCTGTTGCTTAATAAGCTGTTCTTGAATGTTATAAATAAATATTCTTTTCGTTTTTCTTACAATCTTGGGTGTTATGTTTAAAGTGTTGTGTAAAAGCTCTAAAAGAAATTCATATACTTTTGCGTACAACTCCTCTTCTTTGAAATGAAGTAATTTTGCATGATTTTCACATTCAAGAACCAAAGCTTCAAGCTCATAAAAAAAACTTTGCTCATGCTCTTTCTTTGCCACAGCTAAAATATCTGAAAAATCAAGTCTTTCCCCATTCCAAATAGATTCCAACAGCCCATTAAGTTCAATATGTAATTCCAAAATATATGTATGCGTCGAATCAGAATAAGGCAGAGAAACACTCTCTTTAATTTTTACAAGAAGCTCTTCGTCATGCATTACTAAGTCTTGCACATCCAAATGTACTTCTATCAGACTTTTTAATATCGAAGCCTTTAAAAGAGGGAAATTTACACTAGTCTTAGGAGGATTTGCTCGAAGTGCTGTTTCTATCTCTTTATTTGTAAGATACTCATGAGGTTGTGCAAGAGATTCTATAAAACTCTCAATCCTATTTTGTTTTGTAGCAATAGTTTTTTCTTTATCTTCTTGTATCTTTTGTACAATCTCTTCTAGTGAAGCTGATTCTAAGTACTCAAAACTATACGGCTTTGTATTGAGCGTTAGAATCTTATGGAAATGTTGTTGGTAAATTTTATAACGAAGAGAAGCATTAAATTCTAAAGAATCATCTATATCAAAAAAACCATCAAGTGCCTTTTGTAGCTTTTCTTTTTTCATATCAAAACGAATATGTTTTAACTTTGATTCCATCTTTTGTATGGTGATCTTTTTACTTCTTATCTCGCTAAAAGCTTCTAATAGTGATACCTCTTCTTCTTGGGTAACATCGAGTTCATGGAGTAATTCATAAAGTTTTTCTGTTCGCTCAAGGTTTATTTTTTTTGGTTTACCTGAGGAGTAGGTTTGCCCATTTGCCAAAAAAAAGTCTAAAACACTTGCTCTAAACTCATTTCCCTCTTGACTCCATAACTTTCTAATAGTTTTAACCATCACATCTTTTGTAAATTCGATATCTAAGATTCCAAGTGCATGAAAGAGTTCACTCAAAGTTTGAGAATCAACCCTCTCTACTCCAACATCAAAGGCATCATCGTCAAAAAAAGAGCGAATTTTTTGATTTATTTTAGTATTTTTCTTATTTTTTTTTCCCATAACAGTATTGTAACAAACTTTTGTTATTGTTCGCACATGAAAACATTACTTATATTACTTATAATCACATCAAATGCACTAATGGCTATTGAACCTATCCATTCTAGTGTGTCCGCCTACTACGAAAACAAAAGTTTTTCTTCTTCTGTTCAAAAAACAGATGGTGTTGTGTATGGAATCGCAGCAGATATACATCACAATGCTTCTGAGTATAAATTTGCTTATGAATATGGAGACACACGAACCAAACAACCACCACTACCAGATGATTTGCATACCGATAAATTGTTTTTACGTTATGCCCACAATCTTAATGAAAAATTTTCTATTAATGTAAATCATATTAATATTCTTAACGACAACCTTGCCATAACTGATGAAGGAAAGGCATATGGATTTGGGCTAAGTTACAAGTACAACAAAGCAATTGCTACAAATTTTACACAGTTTTACACTAAATATAACGATTTTGAAGTGTATCAAAGTGATTTAAGAGTTGATTTTAAATTTAAAGTTGCTAATGCTAAAATCAAACTCTCTTCTATTAGTAAATTTATTAGCCTTGATGATATAAATACAAATAATTTTACAAAAAATGCCAAGTCAAACTACTTTACAAGTGGTATAAAACTACATTCTCATTACAACACATACCACCTAGGTGCAGGGGCTTATCTTGGTAAAAGAGCATTTGCTATTATGAGTGATGGTTTTAAAATACAGCATCATGCTATGGAGTTTGATAAGACATACGCGATAGGAATAGGTAAAGATATAGCTAACTTTGTTCTTCGTGTTCAATATGTCTATCAAGAAGCAACAGAGCTTCCAAGTAATAATGAAAATGTACAGGTAAAAAATATACGTTTAGTAACAAATTATAGATTCTAGTTAAAGTAAAAATTACGCTAAAATAGTGTTATGAAAATAATACTATTGGCTTTTTTTCTTTTTCAAACTATTGTATTTGCACAAGCGGATTCTTTAGAGAAAATCAAACTACAACTTCAATGGAAATACCAGTATCAATTTGCTGGCTTTATTATGGCAAAGGAGTTAGGATACTACAAAGATGTTGGACTTGATGTAGAGCTGATAGAGTATAATAATTCAGTAATTATGCAAGACCTTGAAGATCATAAAATTGACTATGCAATCACAAACTCTAATATCAGCTATACAAATAAAACCTTACGCGATGTAACACTTGTAGCTACATATTTTCAAAAATCGCCTTTAATCTTAATCACCCAAAAAGATATAAAATCTATTATGGATGTAAAAAATAAAAAAATCATGATTTCTCAAGATAATATAACTAATAGTTCACTAGGAATTTTATTTGAATATTTTGATATAAATTCCAAAAATAACACTATCGTAAACCCAAGCTTTAATATTAATGATTTTATAGAAAAAAAAGTTGATATTGTTACAGCGTTTCGCTCGAATGAACTCTATATACTCAACAACAAAAAAATACCTTACAATGTTATAGACCCTATTGAATATGGATTTTCAACAAATGCAATAAACCTTTTTGTATCACACGATAGAATCAAAAATAATCCTCAACAAATAGATGACTTTTTAGCTGCTACAAAGAAAGGTTGGGAGTATGCGCTTACTAATATAAAAGAGGTAGCAAAACTTATTCATAACAAATACCAACCAAATAAATCCTTAGAGCATTTAATATACGAGGGTAAAATTACAAAAGAGTTGATGCTTCTTAATCTTTATGAAATAGGTGAGATTAATAAAGATTTTGTATTTAAAACCTATCGTACACTTATAAAAGAGAATCGCCTTAATAAGAATCAAGTACCTGACACACTTTTACTTAAAAGAGAAACATTACAAACTTGGGTAAAAGAAAGGTATATCCAAAGGACAGAATATACTTTTGCAATTTTGACTAGTATATTTTTCATTCTTATTTTAGTCCTTATTCTTTTTTGGGCATTGCAAATTAAAAATGAAATGAAAAAACGTATTATCGCCGAAGAAGACCTTAAGCACCTTGCAGAACATGATCCCTTAACTGGTCTACCAAATCGTATGCTCTTTTTAGATCGCCTCGCTCAAGCAATAAAAAATGCCGCGCGATTTAATGAAAATATAGCTGTACTCTATATAGATTTAGACCACTTTAAAGAGGTTAATGATTCCTTAGGACATAAAGTTGGTGATATTCTTCTCAAAGAGGTGTCAGATAAACTAAAAACAAATATTCGTCAAAGTGACACAGTAGCAAGACTTGGGGGAGATGAATTTATCATTATCTTAGACCATTTCAGCAGTCTTGATATCATTAATTCTGTTGTACAAAACATTATGAATTCTCTTAAAGAGCCTCTACTCATTGAGAATCAAGAAATTTATGTAACCCTTAGTCTTGGTATCTCTGTCTACCCAAATGATGGAAGAAATGCTGATACCCTTATAAAAAATGCTGATGCAGCTATGTATAAGGCCAAAGAAGATGGTAGAAATTCCCATCAATTTTATACAAGAGATATGACAGATAAAGCTATGGAGAGGATTATTTTAGAAACAAAACTTAGACAGTCTCTTGCTAAAAATGAGATGGAACTCTATTATCAACCTCAAATAAATTCACAAACAAATAAGATTATTGGTATGGAAGCACTCATTCGTTGGAATGATCCAACAAATGGATTAGTCCTCCCCAATGCTTTTATTCCACTCGCTGAAGAGACAGGTTTTATCCTTGAACTTGAGGAATGGACAATGAAAGAGGCTATAAAACAATTTAAAGCTTGGAATAAAGCAGGTTTGTATCCAGGGACACTCTCTTTAAATCTCTCTGTTGTACGCCTTGAACAAGATGGTTTTATCGAGAGTGTCCAAGAAATACTTCAAGAGCATCAGTGCAAAGAAAATTGTTTCTCTTTCGAAGTAACAGAGAGTCAAATTATGAGAAATCCTGAAAAATCTATCAAGAACTTAACAATACTGAATGCACTAGGAGTAAAACTTTCTATAGATGACTTTGGAACAGGACACTCTTCCCTTGCATACTTAAAGCAGCTACCCGTCCATAAACTTAAAATAGATCGTTCTTTTGTGAGAGATTTAGCCACTGATTCTAATGATAGAGAAATAACAAAAACAATTATAGCAATGGCAAAAAACTTAAACCTTGAAGTTATTGCTGAGGGTGTAGAAACACAAGAACAACTTGATTTGTTAACCCAATATGAATGTAATGAAGTGCAAGGGTATTTTTATCATAGACCAGCACCAGCAAATGAGATAGAAGCAATGTTGAGAGAGATAGTTTAGAGTGCAATACCAAAATCAGTGGACACAAAAAGAGTACTTAGAAAATAAGATTAAGCTTGAAAAAGAGGGCATAGAGGTTTTTCTTATAGATACTATTTTATCTCCAATAGATAAGGCTGATACTATTGTTTATAATCGTCATGAACTTAAAAATTTCCCAGAGGGAAGTGTATTTGTTTTTTATTGTGATTCAGGTAAAGCAACTTTTGATAGACTTAGCGAATATAAAAACACATTCCCAAAACACCATTGTATCTCTTTAAAAGGCGGTCGTGGGTACTGGCGAAAGAATATGATGGTATTAGATGATTAAAAAAATTGATGAATTTGTTGTATGCTTAGATGAGGCAAGATTTTATGATGCACATGAAGCCTTAGAAGAAATATGGTACCCAAGAAGATTTGAAGATAATAAAGAAGTAAAACTTCTCAAAGGTTTTATCAATGCATCTGTAAGTTTTGAGCTTTTCAAACAAGGAAAAATTTTACAAAGTAAAAAAGTGTGGAAAAATTATTTAAAATATCGACCTCTTCTTTATAAAGTACAATCCATCCATAGCAACCACTATCATATGATTGCAAGATATATTGAAAGAATTAACATAAAAAATCATCACTAAAGTTTAGGAGAAAGTAATGGAAGTAAAAGACATCGAATCAGCTACACAAATAGCAACAGAAGAAGCCTCAAAATATACAGATATGGCAATTATGTACACAAGTGAATATGGTTTAAAAATCATCTCGGCAATACTTATCTTTATCATAGGGAAGTGGGCTGTAAATAAGCTAACAAGTGTTGGTAAAAAGCTTATGCTTAAAGCAAAAGTTGATGAAACACTTGTTGAATTTGCTGAGAGTTTAATCTACTTTGTTCTTTTACTAATGGTTGTAGTTGCCTCTTTAAATGCTTTAGGAATTAATACTACCTCATTTATAGCTGTTTTTGGTGCTGCTGGTCTTGCTATTGGTCTAGCACTTCAAGGCTCGCTCGCAAATATCGGAGCAGCAGTTCTTATCATCATCTTTCGTCCATTTAAAGTAGGTGATTATGTTGAAGCTGGTGGAGCTACTGGTACCGTTGAAGATGTAAATCTTTTCTCTACTATCATTGCACCACTTGATAACAGAACCGTTATCGTGCCAAATGCTTCTATCATCGCTGGAAATATTACAAACTACTCAAAAAAACCAAATCGTAGAGTTGATCATGTTTTTGGAATCGGTTATGGTGATGACTTAAAACTTGCAAAAGAAACACTTCTTCAAATCATGAAAGAAGATGAAAGAGTTTTAGATGAACCCGCTCCCTTCGTTGGTGTTGGAGAACTAGGCGATAACAGCGTAAACTTTACTTTTCGTGCATGGGTTGTAACTGCTGATTACTGGGATGTACACTTCGATATGTTAGAGAAAGTAAAACTTACATTTGATGAAAAAGGAATCTCTATTCCTTACCCACAAATGGATGTTCATGTTGTAAAAGAAAATGTTTAAGTTGCGTTTACTTCTTCTAAGCATTTTCATAGTCATCAACATCAATGCAATGACAAAAAAAGAACAAATTGCTGATACCAAGGCACAAATTGCGGCACTTCAAGCTAGTTTAGATGAACTTGAATCTTCTTTACCTGAAAATATAGAAATAAAAAAAGCCCAAGCACTTGCAAAAAAAGAAAAAGAAAATGCGTTAAAAACACATGCAGAGTTTGGTTTTGTAAGTACAACTGGTAATACAGACACTACTGCATATGGTTTAGACTTAAAGATGGAAAAAAGCTGGGACAAACACATAGTTATATTTACATTTGATGAGCAATATGCCGATGATAATGGAGTTGAAACTAAAAATAAGTACCTTACAGAACTTGAATATGATTATGAAATTACAGAACGCTTTGCATTTGATTATTTAGTTGGGTACAAACAAGATAAATTTTCAGGTTATAAGTACCAATCGTATACAGGTCCCGGTGCAAAATACAAACTTATCAAAGAAGAGAAACATAATCTCTCTCTTGAGGGAAATATTTTATATTCTCAGGATGAATTTGAAAATCCAACAAAAACAAAAAACTATTCTTCATTTCGAACAAAAGGTATTTATGATTGGCAAATTCTTGATAACTTGAAGTTCACACAAGACTTAAGCTATAGAGCGGACCTTGAAGATACGCAAAACTATTTCGTATATTCTAAAACTGCTTTAATTAGTAAAATATCAGATATCTTTTCTTTTGGTATCAACTACAAGGTAGACTATGTAAATGCTCCACCAGCCTTTACTCAGCATTCAGACAAAACATTGAGTGCAAGTTTGATTATTGATTATTAATACGCTTAGAGTGGAGATATAAAAACCAAAAAGAGAGCAAGGCAAAAAATGTTGCACTTAAGAAAAGCTCTCTTGGGTACCATTCATATACATATCCCGCTATCAAAGCCCCAGAGAAACCTCCTAAACCATATGTAATTCCAGAGAAAAACTGTTGTGCCATGGCTCTATGCTTATACGTATGATATAAGTAACTAATCGCGGCTGAGTGAAACAATGCGAAACTTAACGCATGGATAGACTGTGCAAAAAATAAGATAACAATATTTTGTGGAAAAAGGTAAACTAAGAACCAGCGAAATGCAGAAGCAAAGGTTGTGATTTGGAGAATCAGCAACAAGTTATTTTTTAGGAATCTTCCTTGTGAAAACAACATTACAATCTCTGCTAAAACACCAAATGTCCAAAGATAAATAGTCATATCAAGACTTATTCCAAAATCAGTTTCATAAATAGTAAAGAAGTTATAAAAAGGTCCAAAACTCACTTGCATTAAAGTAAGTCCAAGCCAAAGCTTCCAGTC